>DEIL01000253.1:55506-59132 GCA_002352445.1 Desulfobulbaceae bacterium UBA2775 | reverse complement strand
CTGTACTTATCACTGATCATTACAATCGCAGTTGACTATTTTTTGCAGAATAATTTTAGATATCATATAGGTGGGAACAATACCATCTTCTCCCATAGGGCCTGAAGCAAGTGTTTCCCCGCTGATGAGAGGATTATCCGAGGCATAATAAGCATATCTGATTTTCATATCCGGCCGAATATGTTCCTGGATAATTGCACCACTTATTGCCCGCTGGTAATGTCCCCCTTCCATCTCCAGCCCAATCGCCTTCCAGCTCGAGGAATGAAAGCGATTCAGCATATCACGATTTTGCAACGAAGTACCGAGAACCGTCACCATGGGGCCACTGTACACTTCCACACCGTTATCAAAATCCTTCTCATCAAAATCGTTGGTAACAATATAGTTATGCGGGGTGCCTTCCAAAACATAAGCGGAAGCCAGCATAATATCACCTTTTTTACCGGGTAAAATACCTGCCTTCCCCATGATTGAAATTGATTGAATATTAAAATTTACCTGCTGTTTTCCATCACAATACGGACTAAGCAACTCATCCATAATTTCGAAAGCCTGAGTGCCAAAGGCATAGTCCATTACCACAAGTACTGGTCGTATTTCCTGTAGTTTCTCAAAAGAGAGAGGTAAAGCAGGATGATTCTTTTGTTCATCAATACGTGAAAGATCAATAATATTTACATCGATACTTGATCCGGTCTTGTCATCATAAAAAAAACAACCATGTTTTTGGGCATAATCAACAACCAGACGTTCCTTGTCTTTTATATACTTCACCATATCGTAGAGATCATCCGGTACTGCATGGCCAGCTGCCATCAAAGCACCTGCACCATAAAGTAAATTCCTCATGGAGTGCATATTTGCACTTATCACATGAACAGGCCGGTCCTGCAGGCCTAAATCGCGGATCTTCTTTTTCAGGGAAACTGCCCAGAGAGATGCATATTTATGATGTCCTATCATCTCATGCAGGGATGGGGTGAAATATACTGTTAATAAATTTTGGACACCTTCCTGTTCTCCTCTGATTCGCATCCCGATGTTGTATATAATTGAAAACAGGCCATTATTAGATACACTCTCCAGTCTATTTTCTTCAAACGATTCATAGCTGTCTCTAGTTTCTTTGTAAGTTCTTCCTAAAATAATAGACAGATTCCAGATAGCCTGATCCAGCTCCTCCCCTGCAATAGTTTTCTCATCCCTGACAACTTTCTCAAGCTCTGCCCACTCCGGGCTCATGCCGTCAACCCTGTTGAAAGCCTGCTGATATATCTTTTGTGCTTCATTGTTAAGAAAGGTGATATGGGTCAAAAAATCATAAATTTCGCTTGTACCCCGCGTTATAACAAAGCACATTTCAATCTTCGATACCGCATACGAGACCCTTCTTCGCTTCAGAGGAATAATTTTTTCAAAGGATGTCTGGTTGAAATCCTCCTGGGCGGTAAGAATAAGTCGGGTACATTTTTCGATGCCTTTCGGCATTCTGTCGATCACATATTCCAAACCTTTCAGTTCAACTATTCTGTTATCGGTCATTGACCCATAGATTTCAGGACTGAGTAAACGAAGAGCCTCTGCTAGTTTTTCTCCAGCCTTGCCGGAAGGCTTATAGGCCCCCTGCAGAGTCAGAGAATCAGCGTGAATTTTAAACGTACGGATGGCAATACGGGCCTTTTGCGGTTTTGACAGTTCCTCCATTCTCCCCTCTTCTCAAATGCTGTTGATATTCTGAAACATAATCAGTTCCCCCTCCATCATATCAGTTACTCTTCTAAAAAAACACAAATGCGTTGTATCCAGCATGAATAAACAACAGAAAGACAGGCAGGGAGAAGCCGACAGGAAATAAAAAAGTATATTGAAACTTTGGAAAATATCTACAGCGCAGGAGATCGGACTTTTTACGACGCCATCAATAATAGAGTGTCAGCCAGAGAGGAATCGTGCAAGCAAAGAGACCAGTTCATCCCTACCCTGCCCTGTTTTTGCCGAGAAGAGAACTCTTTCAGCAGCGTTGATGGTATGCCCTGCATCAAGAAGTCTGGCATTTTTCTGCCTCTTGCTGCCGGAGAGTTTGTCGATCTTGGTATATACCGGGAGAACGCCAATGGACTGCTCACGCAGCCATTGAATAAGCTGGGTATCCATAGCCTTCGGTTCATGCCTGATATCCATAATCACAACAACACATTTGAGCGTTTCCCGGGTCTCGAGATAGGTTGATATCAATGCTTGCCAGCTATCCTGCATGGATCTGGAAACTTTCGCAAAACCATAGCCGGGTAGATCAACCAGGAAAAAGTCATCCCCAACCTGAAAATAATTAAGCCCCTGGGTCTTGCCCGGTCTGCCACTTACTTTCACCATTTTCTTCCGGCCAATCATACGATTAATAAGACTGGATTTCCCTACATTTGACCGCCCGGCAAAGGCAACCTCAGGAAGAGTAGCAGGTGGTAGCTGCTTCAGGCTGTGAACACTCAGGAGAAATTCTACTTTAGAAAAATCCATTTTTATATCTTGTTGAAAATGATTTCAAATGGCTAAGTAAAAATCTTCGTATGCGAGGCGGATAAATTTTCTATTATTTCGGTGTACTAAATTACGTTGAAATAATAGAAAATTTGCAGCAACGAAGCAGATAAAGACTTTTTACAATGCCATTAGATGACTTTATTCAAGGCGTACTCAATAATACCCTCAGCCCCACTCTTCTTCAACTCTGGAATAAGGTCTCTGACGATATCCTCTGATACCACAGTTTCCACAGAGCACCAGTCCTGATTGTATAAAGGAGCCACAGTCGGCGCATTGATACTTGGCAGGATTTCAACAATTTCCTCAAGTTTTTCATTTGCAACATTCATCTTCAAGCCAACTATTCGATCCGCCTTGAGTGCCCCCTGCAGAAGAAGAGCGATGTTCTCAATTTTTTCACGCTTCCAGGGATCATTCCATGCCTCCCTGCCGGCAATAAACTGGGTGTTGGATTCCATCAGTTCATAAATAATCTTCAGACCATGAGCACGAATAGTACTCTCCGTTTCAGTAACTTCAACAATAGCATCGGCCAGACCGGAAACAACCTTGGCCTCAGTTGCTCCCCATGAAAATTCAATATTAACGTTAATACCTTTTTCATCAAAAAATCGTCTTGTTACATTTACCAGTTCTGTTGAGATTTTCTTTCCTTCAAGATCCTCTATGGTCTCAATATCCGAATCACCGGCCACTGCAACAATCCATCTTGTGGGTCGCCTGCTTACCTTGGAGTAGACCAGATCACAAACCAGCACAGTGTCAGACTCATTTTCCATTGTCCAGTCTTTTCCCGTTATTCCAGCATCAAGCATTCCGTATTCCACATACCGTGACATCTCCTGGGGTCGACATATGGAACAATCCAGCTCAGAATCATCTATTTCAGGAAAATAATTTCTTGCAGCAGGTTTAATCAGCCATCCTGCCTTTTCGAACAGCTCTATGGTGGCTTTTTCCAGACTTCCTTTGGGTAACCCAAGTTTTAACTGATTCATCGATAGTGCTCCGCTCCGTTCATAACCAGTTACTCAAACTTATTATTGATGGCGTCGTAAAAAGTCCGATCTCCTTCGTTG
>DEIL01000253.1:54857-55442 GCA_002352445.1 Desulfobulbaceae bacterium UBA2775 | reverse complement strand
CTGTAACTTCGAGTGACCTTTTTACGAGTTTATCATTATTGACCATACACTGCAGCTGGATCAAAAACTTTTTCTCCTTCAACCACAAGCTCACCATTATCTACACGCCTGAAAAAACAGGTTTTATGACCGGTATGACAGGCTGCATTTCCCAGCTGTTCAACCTTATACACCACCGTATCTTCGTCGCAATCTACCAGAATATTACGAATTATCTGTAGATGCCCGGAGGTTTCACCTTTGAGCCACAATGTGTTCCTTGAGCGACTCCAATAATGAGCTTTTCCTGTTTCCAGAGTTTTTTCCCATGCCAATTTATTTATATAGGCAAGCATAAGTACATCTCCGCTCTTATAATCCTGTACAATAGCAGGTAAAAGGGCATCAGGGGACTTACTAAAATTAAGTGATATCATTCTTCTAATCCTTTCAAATGACTCTAAACCGGAAAGAGGAGTAAACTAGACTGCTAACTCTGCTTTGTCAAGTTGCTCTCATACCTTTTACAATTTTTGAAATCAGTATCTTGCATAAAACTTGTCTTTATATATAGTATGTCACTCCTGATGGCGTCGTAAAAAGTCC
>DEIL01000253.1:13676-54775 GCA_002352445.1 Desulfobulbaceae bacterium UBA2775 | reverse complement strand
TTATCACTCCTGATGGCGTTATAAAAAACACGATCTTTCTATCATAATTTCAACGAGGCATACAACCATGTCATACCCGCAAAAAAATGACACTGTTTCAGTCTACTATACAGGCAAACTTGACAACGGAGAACCCTTTCAAATAGTGGAAAAAGAAGAACCTCTTATGGCCAGGATAGGTAACAGCGACATTCCACCAACCCTGGAGCAGGCCATAATAGAGATGAAGATTGGTGATAGCCGCAAAATTCGGGTTCCACCTGAAGAAGGTTTTGGCGCAAGACAAAAAGAACTCGTACAAACTATTGACAGTGACGAGATGGTGAAAAACATCAAACCTAAACCCGGGATGATCCTCTCCCTTAAGGCTGAAAAGGAAGGAGTTGAACAAAATATTCCTGCCACGGTTATTGAGGTTGATGACTCCAAAATCACTGTCGATTACAACCACCCGCTTGCCGGACATCATCTAACATATGATCTTACTCTTTCAAATATCAGCAAAGCTGGTAACGGTGACAAATAAAAAACGTTGAGCGAACCCTCGCGTTCGTTCACAGCCCCTTTACCCTTATTCGTTAGGTAAAAAAGCTTCCATATTTACTCCCACTGCACCGGAAATTTTTGCATTATCGAAGAGGGCCTTCTTTATATTAGCCCCGGTGAGGTCTGCTCCGGTCAGATCCGCCCTATATAAGTCGGCTTCTTCAAGATTGGCTCCCCGTAGATTGGCATTAACCAGGAGAGTTCCCTTAAGATTTGCTTCTTCCAGATCGACTTTTTCAAGATTACAATCGGTTAAATTTGCTTTCTCAAGATCCGCACCATCAAGATTTTTCTTTGACAAATCCAGTCCAGAAAGATCACAACCATAACACTTGTTTGTGTCAAACAGCCTGGCCAGGCTATCTCTTTTCTTTTTATCAGCAGCCAGATGCTGATTTTTTTTGCCTATAGTGCCGATGGTTTCATCTTTATCGGTAACAAGAGCTTTATCTTCACTGATTTCCTCTGGTTCCGCCACTACCGGAACCGTGGAGACTACCGGAGTTACTTTAGCCGCTTGGTCTGCTTTGGCTACCGGTGCTTCCTCGGCCACTTCATCCTCTTTAGCCACTTCATCCATTTTGGCTATTGGAGCTACCGGCGCAGAAACAATTTTTTCCGGTTTTTTAATTGTTTCGTTCTTTTCAACTACCTTCTTCTCTGGAACTATTGGTTCCGTTTTCTCTACGACCACCGCCTTTTTCACGTGAGTGGGTTTTTTAATTGCGGGGGCCTGAGGGTAAATTTCCTTAAATTCGGTTTCATTTGAGCTCAGCTCAACTGGCATATCACTCTTCGGTTTTTTTACTTTCTCTTGAGGTTCTTCTACAATTATACCCGGCGGTGGTTCCTCAAAGACCCGCCTTGGAGCAACTATGACCTCTTTGGTTTTCGGATTCTCCTTAGGTTGAGACGGATCAGCAACATAAACCTCTCTTTTAATCTCTGCAGCACCTATATCCTCATAAGGTTTAGTTGTAATAAAGACACCATCGAGTAAAGCTCCGCCTATATATGCACCGTCAAGTGAAGTACCACGCAGGTCAGACCCACGCAAATCCGCATCGCCCAGATCTGTACCTCCAAAAGCCACACCACGCAAATTTGTATTTCGCAAATTTGCCCGCGATAGATTAGTTAGAGACATTTTTGCGTTTGAAAGATCAGCACCTTCAAGATCAGCATCGGACAGATCAACTCTATTCAAATTAACCCCTGCGAGATCACATCCTCTGCACTCATTTGTTTTGATTAACTGGTCCAGGTTTTCCTTAGCTGTTACACTCTCAGCGCAATATACATTAGCAGTAGCAAGCAACGAAAATGCAGCAGTACATGCAAAAAGAACAGAACCAAATATTATTTTATTTACCATTTTTATCTATCGCCCCTAAAATAACTTCCCACATGCACACCAGGTGCTCTAATCCAACAATCCATATTGCTCTTAAAACAAGTTATCTTACTCCATTCCATAAAGAAGTGCGAATATCCTGTTTATCATTAATCAATGGTGATGGCGTCGTAAAAAGTCCGATCTACGGCGTTGCAGGTTTTTATCAGCACCGAGGCATACTATATGTATTGCCTCGGCACTGATAAAAACACTGCGCCTTGTATATCAGACTTTTTAACTTAGCCATCTATAGCGGCAATCGACCTTTTTATGAGTTCATCAATGGTGCATCCTTTTCCATTGCCATGGCGGAACAGGCTCCATGCTTTCCCATAAGCCTCTGCTCTCATCCTCAGCACTTGATTGATCTTCACGCCATTTTTCACAAACCTTTTTCTTACAGTATTTTGGATAAACCCATGCCATCCCTGACTTAACCAACCCACCATTTACATCCTGACCATTATATTCAATCAAGGCCACCAGTCGACCATACGAATCATGGTATTGAGGTGAAACAATCACCTTTTTTTTATATATCCAGGATTTTATATATCTCTTTGCTAAAATCGCAGAATGCTGATTCCATTCAGGACAGTCAATACCATAAAATCGAACCTCTATATACTTTTTTCCATTTCTGACAACAATAGAATCACCATCAATGATTTTGGTCACAACGGCAGTAAAAGCCGGATCAGCGTGTCCCTCTGAAAACCACATAACAAAAGTTAAGAATAGAGGTAGAAAAAGAATTTTCAGCATACTTTTCGGTCAAGCATAAGCCAGGGAGCTTTACGGGATGAGTATAATATTATATAATCATTGTTATTTCAACATGATATATCAATACAATAATTTTTCGCTTTTGTAAACAAAGGTGTATTTATTGATAAATACTCCAGATCTGCTACAGTTATAGCCAGGCAAGCAACAACAGTGATTACACTTACCAAACTTGAATGGATTCAACCTCTAATTACCATGCATGCACAACAGACTATACTCATTGCCGACAAAGAGCCTGATACTCTTTCTTCAATTTCCGATAACCTCACATTGGAGTTTGAATGTAGTTTTCAACATGTATCCAATGACAGTGAACTGGAATTTACCCTGAAGAACAAAGCTGTTCATATACTCATACTTGATCTGAACTTTTCTGATAAACATGAGGGGTTGTCTCTGATAGACTCTGTAAAAAGCAAGCACCCTGAAACGGCAATTCTGCCAATTATCCCTGCCGGCCGTCCGCACTTTATAAAAAAGATGCTGGAAAAAGATCTTTTCTTCTATATTCATAAGCCCATTGATCCTCTTGAAACTGCAATTGCTCTGAAAAGAATCCATGAAACTTTGATTAATCAGGCGGATGATACAAAAAGTTCAGAAAAACAAACGAAGGCCACCTCCACTTTCCATGGGATGATAGGTACAAGTAATACGATGCGGCAATTGTTTGAACTGATCACTAAAGTTGCCGAAGATGATTTTTCAACGGTATTGATACGAGGTGACTCCGGTACGGGTAAGGAAATGGTCGCAAAAGCCATTCATGCCAGCTCAAAGAGAAGGAAGAAAAATTTTGTCCCTGTCAACTGTGCTGCCATCCCAGATGATTTGCTGGAGAGCGAACTTTTTGGCTACACCAAAGGAGCCTTTACAGGTGCAACATCAAATAAACCTGGGAGAATCCAGTATGCCGACCAGGGGACACTCTTTCTCGATGAAATTGGCGACATGAAATCTTCACTGCAGGCAAAATTACTCAGGGTTCTGCAGGAAAAAGAATTCGAACCCGTCGGCGCATTCAAGCCAATTCCTGTTGATACGCGAATCCTGGCCGCTACTCACTGTGACCTGGAACAGCTTGTCAGTGAAGGAACATTCAGGGAAGATCTTTACTACCGGTTAAGCGTTATCCCGCTGAACATACCACCGCTCAAAGAGAGGCCTGAAGACATCTTCCCTCTTATTAACTCATTCATTGATACCTACATTCTCAAGAGAGGCCGGGATAAATTCACATTTTCCTCCCCCGCATTATCAGCACTTATTTATTATGAATGGCGCGGGAATGTCAGAGAACTTGAGAATCTGATTCAGCATATGAGTATACTCTTCAGCGGCAAAACAGTACAATTACATGACCTTCCCGAAAAATTTCATGATGTTGAGGTGCCTGAAAATTCAACAATTCCTGTAGATCAAACGGACCCTGACATTGTGCCGATAGAAACTGCACCGGCTGAAATTCCTGACGCAAATGTAAACTGGGAAGAAGGCCAGGTAGATTTCAAAGAACTGATCAATGACTTTGAAACAGAGCTCATCGTCAAGGCCATGAAATTTACAGGGGGTAATAAAAAAGAAGCAGCAAGACTTCTAAAACTCAAACGAACAACCCTGCTGGAAAAAATTAAGAAAAAAAATATCAGCAGTTTATGGGAAGACTAGCCTGGATTTTTTACAGCCCCTAAGCAGCAAATTTTGTAAGATTATTGGCGATATTTTCCTCAATATCTTCCACAGCTGCCGGGGTAAGAAGAATATCTTTTGCCCCATATTTTACAGCTTTTATCACCTTTGCTCTGGTCCAACCCGGCGCTGCAACTATAATTGGCAGAGAACTGGCGCTATTCACCTTGATAGCTACCCCGAGTGCCTGTTCATCGATTTCCCTGGTGACCAGATAAACAGCTTTAAGCTCTCCGGAAATAAAGTCATAAACGTTATCTTTGAAAGAGAGCACGCGAACGCCATATCCCCTGCTTCCCAACACATTTTTCAATTTTTCCACTTCAACTTCATCGTCACCAATCAGCAGAATATCGTCATATTCGTTGGAATTATGATAATTCTCAACAGTGAGTATATCGTTTAAATTGTTCGTTCTCTTCCCAGCAGGTTCTATCGCCGGTTGTTCAGCCATTATTTGCTGGATGCCGTTGGTTTCAATAGCATCAGCAACAGTCTCCACAAAGTTCTCCAACAGCAGTAAATCAACCGGGAAAAACATATGAATTATGCCAAATTCATTTTCTCCTAGAACAAGCCTCATAGAGCTGACGTAATAGTCCCGGTCAACAATTGTTCCATCATTAAAGGGCTCCATTGTTATCGAGGCAACCTGCTGAAATCCGACCTTGATAAATCGAATGTGTTTTGTGTATTCTCTTTCAAAGACCGCTGTGTAAATCCTGGCAATTATGTTGATAATTTCGCCATAAGCATCCTCTATATCCGGGTTAAAATCCTCACCATCAACGACCGCTCGAAGTTCGGAATCCGAAAACAACATCAGTCTGCCGGCGATCACTATTGCATCTTTTAAATTGATGGACAGAAAGCTCCTCCCTTCGATTTCACCAACTACATCCAGATTAGCAATAATCTGACTATGAGACCCTTCCTTAAATTTGAAATCTTCCCTCCCTGCTACCCTGTCCTCAAGGTGAACCAGTTGTACATTTATGCCTAAAAGAGCACCCATCTCATCCGCTATTCTCTGCCGACAACCACACAGTATTCCAGCAACCTTGTTCCTGTGTTTTTCGACTTTGACTAAAGATACAGCTTCAGGCGTGGGTACAATACCGCCAATCTCTGTCATTTCTATAGAATTCTTAATGATTTTTTCTCCACATTACCAGGACAGGCTCTTAAGAGGCTGTCCGAGAATAGGTATTTTGTTCAAAATCGAAGAATTATTGAAAAATAAGCACAGCCATATATGTGATATCGGAGTCTACGCTTACCTGCGAGTATTATTTTTTGTAATTCTGAAGAGTTTGGGCAAAAGAGCATTCTCAGACAGGCTCCTACTCTCAGGAATTGATACTGGACTCTTATACTGTCTCTTCTTCTTATCGGGCAGCAATGAGAATATATTAAGAACATATCAATTTTTCCAGGAATATATGTTGGAAACAATCTTTCAGATATCTTTTCATTAGTGCCTTACTCCAGAACTTCAGTAATAAAAAACAAGAGATAAGCGTAGACTTCGAATCAAGAAAGATCGTTTTAAATTACATGGTTGAATATACTTCCATGGTACTTATCCAGCGAGACTGAAAGTTTTCCGACTAGCCGGGTTAGAACAATCCACCCCTGTATTCTGACATTTCAAGCATGTTTTACCTGTTTCATCTCCCCCTCCAGCAAAATCGAGCAAATTTCCCTACATTTGCAGCTCATCCATTCCTGGTATATAATTTGCATATCATATCTAAACCTAAAATATTATATGCTATGAACCCTCTTCTAACCTTACTTATAATCTTCCTCTACATGTTCGATGGCCAAGTCATGGCCTCTGAACTTAGTAAGATAACACGCTTAGATAACAGAGATAGTATTCAACTCTATTTCAGTTTTGACAAGCCGCCTGTGTTCTATAATACAGCCAACGAGAAACGCATCAATCTCATTTTCCCGCAATCTAAAATTGCACCTGACCTTCAAATGTTTGAAGCTGACAACAAGATAGTCAAAATTTTGTCACAGCACAAGGACGGGAATTATATACTTTCTCTCTTTTTTCGATACAAACCACAAAATTATAAGTTCTCAAAAAGTGCAGATAAAAAAATTGTCCTGGAAGTACTGCTTGGCAATCGATTCAGTAAGTCTTATAAAAATTTGGCTGACAGACTGAAAGGACTGACTGTTCTTGACAGGAATTCCTCAGATTACTCCAATCCGTATATCTTATCCCCATATAGCAGCGACTGGATTTCCTTTTTTTCCAAATATGAATCGCCGGTGGATATTGATATTCCGTTACAATTCATTTTCCCGCCCTTTCCGATAATTCAAATCCTTCCACCTTATGAAAAAAGTAGCTTACAGTTGTTATCTCCAGAAATGCTCAAGCTTGCAGACCAGGGTCTCTGGGTTCAACTTGCTCCGTTAATTTTGAAGAAACTTCAAACTGAACCGGATATCGTACAGCAGCAAATTCTTGGACTAATATATGGTGAGGTGCTTGCAAGAGGTAATGATTTTGAAGAAGCCTTCAAACAGCTTCACCTTTTAAAAGAAAAGCAGCCTGAAGAACCCATTGAAAACTTAGTTATATATCTTCTGGCACTCACCCAGGCAATTCACGCAGACCCTCATCTTGCAGATCTGGAGTTAAAAGAACTGGAAGAGAGGATAAGCTCAAGCGACACCCTGGCCCCTTATCTCCTTAATTCTCAGATCGAAACGGCACTTGCAACATCCCAATACAGCAGAATGAACAAACTTCTCCTTCGTGACGATATAGGCCTCCCTGATCAAGTCAAGGAAATCCGGGCAATCCGCCAGGCTAATTACTGGTTTGCCAACAAACAACCGGTAAAGGCATATGTTGCCTATAGTTTACTGTCCAAATCAATGCTGCTTGCGACCCGGCCATATTCTCTGAACCAATATTGCACAACGCTCTACAATAATAAAAAATTTGAGGAGAGTGCAGAATGCTATGAGCAACTTTCATCACTTGCCTTATCTGAAGATTCCTTAGGGTTGGTTAGATATAGAGTGAATATGGCCAGACTTAAATTTCAGAACGACACGTCTCTTGTCCATAATTTTACTCAAATTGAAAACGCATTTTCAGGGAGTGAGGCAGGATACCGTGCTGCCCTGAAAAAAAACGACCTCTTTCTACTTCAAGACAACAGTCGATACAACTGGGCATTAAAACAATATGAAGCCATTAGTCAGAAACCAGTGCTGCGTACTATTACCGAAGAAGCACTGTTTAAACAAGCTTTGATTTACACCTTGCTTGGTCAAAGCGACAAATCCATTGCATTGCTGCAAAAACTTCTCAGGGATTTCCGGCATGGAGACATAAAGCCCACTGCACAGGCATTGCTCATTGAGTTGCTTCCTGGCGAGATTAAACGACTTGTTGATAAGAAAGAATACCTCAAGGGACTTGTCCTGGCCAAACAGAACAAAGAACTGTTTAAGAAAAGATGGATAGACAGTGTGTACCTGGTAGACATTGCTGAAGCATATCAAAAGATCGGTATTTTTGACGAAGCACAACAGCTCTACCTGTACCTTATCGAAATTGCACCAATCGATAAAAAGGAGCAATTTTATCTGCCGATGATCAAGGCTTCTTTTAATCATGGCAATTACAGTCTTGTTGAGGATTACGCTGCACAATACACCTATAACTATCCCCAGGGGTCATTTTCAGATGAGATCCTTCTTCTTCGACTGCAGGCACTTGTTGCCGAAGGGAGACTTGCAGAAGCGGTCCGGATCCTTCCGACTCATCTGCCTGACCACCGGGGTATAATCAGACTCGCAGCCTCTCTTTTTTACCATACTGACAACTTTAAAAACTGCACCAGGGTATATAACATCCTTTCAGATTCAAATTATTCTTTTAGCCCCATAGACAGAATAATGTATGGCGAGAGTCTTTTTAGAACAGAACATTTTTTTCAGGCGGAAGATATGTTTTCACAGGTAACCAAGGACAATCCTTTCTTTAATCAAAGCCTCTATCGTCTTGCGGAACTTGAAAGAAGAAAGGGAAAAGAAAAAAATGGTCTAAGATTTTTCAGGAAAATTGTCGAAACAGGAAGAGATGATCGCTGGAAACAGTATGCCGAAAAAGAATTGCAATTTGCAGATGCTGCCTCCCGTATGTAATTGATTACAGGAACCGTATCATTTGCAAATCTCGAACAAAAACGGAGTCGTAAAATTTAAGGTGAAATATGGATTCTATAAGACCATTTGATTCACAAATGCAGCTTCTAAGCAAAGTTCTAGACCTGAGAGCAAAAAATGCTCAGATTATCTCATCTAACATTGCCAACGCTGAAACTCCAGGCTACTCCCCTTCTGTTTTTAACTTCGAACAGGATCTCAGGAGTGCAATCACACGAACCGGTGAAGTTGCTCTTGAAACCTCACATAACAGCCATATTTCAACAGGGCCTGCCGGATTCAACTCTGTTGTCGGAAAAATCAGTAAGGTTGCTGACCAACCGGGTATAGGTGACGAAAATGGAGTCAGTGTTGACCAGGAAATGATTGCCTTATCTGAAAATGAGATACTGTATGAGACATCGGCCCAGCTCTTAAAGAAGAGAATCACTCTTCTCAAACATGTCATATCCGGCGGACAGTAAACCTGACCTGGAAATATTAATTACAAGGAAAACCATAGTATGGATATATTCAACACATTTCAGATAAGCAGTTCAGCACTCAAAGCAAACACTATCAGATTGAACACTATCAGCTCTAATCTGGCCAATGTCGAAACAACCTCCACCCCTGAGGGAGGTGCCTACAGGAAAAAATCTGTCTATTTTGAAAGCCGGCCGTTGAGTTTCCAGAAACAGCTTGAAAGCAACATGAAAAATTCTGCGCAGGGAGTAGCAGTAACAAAAATCCTTGAAGATGATACTCCTCCAAGAAAAGTATACGATCCGAGTCATCCCGATGCACAGAATGATGGATATGTAGAGATGCCGAATATAAGTGTTCTTGAAGAGATGGTTGATATGATGTCTGCGACAAGAGCTTATCAGGCGAATGTCACTACTATCAAATCGGCAAAAAGAATGGCCCTGAAGGCTCTTGAAATCGGGAGATAATACTCATGAACATTGTTAACGGAATAACATCTCTTCCCTCCTCACCAATCACCCCGCAAGGAACCAGTGATGTCGTTCGTGCCAAGTCAGGTTTTGGAGAGATTCTGTCTTCAACAATAGAGTCAACAAATAATGCCCAGTTGGCCGGAGACATGGCAGTTGAAAGACTCATGACCGGGGAGGCGAAACATCTTCATGAAGTGATGATTGCCGTTGAAGAGGCAGATGTTTCTCTTCGTATGTTAGTTCAGATGCGCAACAAAGCACTGACTGCTTATGAAGAAATCATGCGGATGCAAATTTGATGGCCAGGCATGCAGTGTATATCGGTTCAGTGGCCCCAATTTTCAGGCAACTCTCTGTGCTTTATTTTTAATATTGTTTACAAAAAGGACTATTCATGGAAGCTGAAGAACAAAAAGTTCCCGCACCGACTGAAACTGCAGATCCTCCAATGGTTCAACCTGAAAGAAACTCTCTCTTCACGCTTATTCAGGAATGGCCGCTGTCAAGGAAAATTGCTACAGGTGTGGTGCTGTTCGTCTCAATAATGCTTTTTGGTTTCCTGATTTTTCAGGCGAAAGTTGCAGATCAACAGCTCCTTTATGCCAACCTCTCCACAAATGACGCTTCATTGGTAGCAAATTCGCTGAAAGCAGAAAAAATACCATATTCATTAAAGAATGGGGGCCGTGACATATGGGTGTCAGCAGATCAGATATACCAGACCAGATTGGATCTCGCCGGCCAAGGGTTGCCGAGTGGCGGCGGAGTCGGATTCGAAATATTTGACAAACAGAGTTTCGCTCTCACAGATTTCGTCCAGAAAGTCAATCATACCAGAGCTCTTCAAGGCGAACTTTCCAGAACAATAACCTCACTTGCCCCTGTAGAGTCAGCCAGGGTACACCTTGCACTCCCTGAAAAAAGATTATTTAAAAATCAACAAAAAAAGGCTACTGCCTCGGTAATTATTACGCTCAAGCCCGGCAAAGAACTTGATATGAATCAGGTTCAAGGGGTCGTCCATCTTGTTGCCGGATCAGTCATGGGAGTTGAGGCAAAAGATGTCAAAGTAATTGATTCCAGAGGGATGGTACTTGAAAGTCAGGAAAAATCTGACAAAGATACTCTGATGTCTCTGGACATGCTGTCCTTCCAGCAGGAAGTGGAACACAGGCTGGAGACACGTGCACAGGACCTCCTGGATAAGACAATGGGTAGAGATCACGCTGTTGTCAGAGTTACAGCAGCACTCGACTTTTCCAAAATTGAAAAAACAGAAGAATTATTCGATGCTGATGAGCCTGTTATCAGAAGTGAACAGTTAAACCAGGAGAGCAGCGGTAGTCAAATTACAGGTGGGATTCCCGGAGTGCGGTCAAATCTTGATGGAAATTTTCAGGAACAGAGGGACTCAGTTCCTCAGACAAGCAGTACTTCAAAGACAACCAATTACGAGATCAGCAAAACCATAAGCAAAATTGTTAATCCTGTTGGCTCCATTATAAATCTTTCAGTTTCTGTACTGGTTGCTGATCGGGTGGAACTGGACAACCAGGGCAATGCCGCAGCTACCGTCCCGCTCACACCGGAAGAGTTAAAATCTATCGAAAACATGGTTAGTACTGCAATAGGTCTTGTTCAGGAACGGGGAGACATGATTAACGTATTGTCTATGCCATTTATCGATACCGGTAAAACTTTAGCTGAAACGGAACAACTGCCACCTCATTTTATTTACCAATATATACCATATATAAAATATGGCTTGATTCTTCTTGGTATTCTCCTGATCTATTTACTACTGGTCAGGCCTGTAATAAAAACCATGAGAGGCGAAGTACAGAATCATTACAAGACAGTGAAACAGCTCGAACAGGAACAGAATAAAATTCAGGATGAAGAGATTGTCCCTCTTCCACCTGTAGATGAAACAATCACAATGCTCAAAAGAGAGGTGCTTCAGAACCATGTGCCCACTGCCTTTATAATAAAAAACTGGATACAGGAAGGATAACGGATGGCGATAGAAACATTGACAGGACTTAATAAAGTAGCAGTCTTGCTTATCTGCCTTGGAGAAGAGGCTGCTTCAAAAATTTTTAACGAATTATCCGACGAGGAAGTAAGACAGGTGACCAGAACCATGGGAATGATCAATCATATACCTATCGACATTAAAGAGAAAGTATTTACAAACTTTCATGAAACTCGAGACCAGTATGCAGGACTTTTTGTAAAGGGAGAAGATTTTGCAAAGAAAGCTATTGCTGCAACTTCTGGTGATCAACGGTCTGATTTTTTAATGGATCAGTTTGTCTCAGCTACTGAATCCAGGTCTTTGGAAACTTTATCTTTAATGGCCCCGCGCATGGTGGCCGGCCTGCTTGAAAATGAACATCCGCAGACCATAGCCCTCGTTCTATCCACCCAGCATGTTGAACATGCCAGTGAGATACTCGCGCACCTTCCTGAAGAATTAAGGACCGATGTAACATACCGCATTTCAAAAATTGAACGGGTCTCTCCCGAGGTTATCAGCAGAATAGAAGACGCATTAAACAGGGAGATAGGCCTCGTATCAGGTAAAGCTCACAAAAAAGTAGGCGGTATTGATGCTGTTGTCGGAATCCTCAACCATATGAAAAACAACCTCGATACTGATATTCTTGAGAAGATGGACGAGACAGACCCTGACATGGCGGACGAGATCAGGAAAAAGATGTTCACCTTTGAAAATCTTGTGGCACTTGACGGAAGATCACTGCAGTTGATTTTAAGAGAGGTAAATAACGATTCTCTCACTGTAGCTCTTAAGACCGCTTCCGACCAGATGAAAGAGAAAATTTTTGCAAACATGTCTATCCGCGCAGCCGATATGATCAGAGACGATCTTGAGGCCATGGGTCCGGTACGCCTCTCAGAAGTAGAACTCATGCAACAGGCCATAGTCAAAATTGCCATGAAGCTCGAGAGTGAAGGGAAACTTGTACTTGGCCCTGGAGGCGGTGATGAACTTGTCTAAATATTTCAAGCTTTCTGACTCTTTCCAACCTGAAGATATTCTTAAAGCCACTGCTGCACCACCAGTCGCGGAAGTGGAATCCTCAACCTCGGTATCTTCTGCTGATGTTTCACTGCAGCAGGACAGTATGGACAAGAAAACAGATTCCGGCCAGGTTCATTCCGGTCAGGGGGAAAATGGATCATCCAGCGAAACGGTGGATCCTGGTCAATACATCGAAATCTCAGAGGTGGAAAAAAAACTTGACGACGCGTATGAGGCTGGAGTTCAAAAGGGATTTGAAAAAAGCGCAGCTGATTTCGAATCAGCGGGAAAATCTCTTCTCACCATTTGTGAACAACTTGAAACGGTAAGGGAGACTATTATTGCAAACAGCAGCCGGGAAATACAGGAATTTGCCATAGAGGTTGCCGAAAGAATTGTCAGACACTCATTACGGAACGACAATAATACTATTATTGCAACGATTGACGAAGCTCTGCAACGAGCAGTCAAATCAGATGAATTTAATGTCTACATTAATCCTGACGATTATGACAAGGTAGCAGAAAGGTCAAGCGACCTCATAGCGGGGCTTAGCGGGCTAAACAATATTGTGATAAAAAAAGACGCAACTGTTGAAAAAGGCGGAGCGAAAATTGAATCCGACAACTGCACTATTGATGCTACTATTGCAAGTCAGTTTGACGTGATCCGGGAAGAATTAAAAAAGAAAGCATAGGAGAATGTTCTTAGCCTTTTATATAAAAGTCACGGGCTACCTCCCCAACTCCCTGCTGCATAGCTTTCCCGACAATGAAGGACTTATCCAGGGATTTTAGAAAACCCCGTACTGTTCGGTATAAAATAAAAATCATGCTATTAGAAGATTCACATATTAAAGACCTCGAAACTATTAAAGTATGGGGAAAAGTCACCCGTATTGTCGGTCTGGTTATCGAAGGGTATTGCCCATATGCATCCATAGGGTCATTATGCCAGATCACCCCGGTGGATAGTGGAGAAAATATCTATGCTGAAATCGTAGGTTTCAAGGACGGTAAAGCCCTTCTTATGCCTCTTGGCGACCTGCGTGGTCTTGGCCCGGGAAGTCTAATTCGTGTGGTTAGAAACAGTGCCACCATCAAGGTAGGCAACAACCTGCTTGGTAGAGTCATAGATGCAATGGAACTCCCGCAGGATGGATTACCCGCTCCCATCCTTACCGAAGACAAGGATCTCTACTCCCTTCCTCCGGGCCCACTGGAGAGACAGAATATCAGCCAACCTCTTGACCTTGGAATCCGAGCACTTAATGGCCTTATTACCTGTGGAAAGGGTCAGCGCATGGGAATTATGGCAGGATCAGGTATTGGCAAAAGCATACTTCTTGGCATGATGGCAAAATATGCCAAGGCTGATATTAACGTAATTGCCCTTATTGGTGAACGAGGCAGAGAAGTTAGAGAATTTATTGAAAGAGATCTGGGAAAGGAAGGCCTTGCCCGCTCAGTCATTGTTGTTGTAACTTCAGATCAGTCCCCTTTGCTTCGTATGCGAGGCGCATTTGTAGCCACCGCCATTGCAGAATTCTTCAGTAATCAGGGCAAAAATGTACTCCTTATGATGGATTCTATTACCCGTTTTGCGATGGCAATGCGTGAAATTGGACTGGCAATTGGTGAACCACCAACAACCAAAGGATACACCCCTTCTGTTTTTGCAACCCTGCCCAAACTACTTGAACGAGCTGGAAGATTCAAAAACCTCGGGACAATTACCGGACTTTATACTGTCCTTGTTGAGGGGGATGATCTCACAGAACCGGTCGCAGACTCTGTACGCTCGATTCTTGACGGTCACATTGTTTTGTCCAGAACTCTTGCCGCCAAAAATCATTTCCCTGCAATTGATGTTATCAACTCGACTAGCCGTGTAATGCGGAATATCATCTCCCCCCGTCATCAGGAACTTGCGGGAAAAGCCAGAGAAGTCCTTGCGACCTATGCAGAAGCTGAGGATCTCATCAATATTGGTGCCTACGCAAAAGGCTCCAACCCGAGGATTGACTATGCAATCAGCAGAATTGACTCGATAAATGATTTCTTGAAACAGGATTATAATGAAACCACTTCAATAAAAAATGGTCTCAATCAGTTAGGAAACCTGCTGGGTAACAGAGAAGATGAGAAACCCCCGAAAAAAAACAGGCGTGAAACAGATACATTATAAATCTTTTTCATCCCATTCATTGACATTTTATGAAACCATTTAGCCTTGACACTGTCCTTGATTACAGAAAACGATTGGAGGATATCGCCATTCAAAGGCTGGCTGACGCTAAAAGGCAGGAAAAAATAATCCAAAAGAAACTGGATGAGGACAACAGGCACCTTGCCGCCCTTATCAAAGAAATAGAACAACTGCAGAACGAAACTATTTCGATCTTAGATCTCATTAATTTCGAGAATAGAATCCTCTTTCTCAGGAAGAATATTCATAGTGTTAAAACAAAACTGCATGAAAAATCTGAAAACCGAAATAAAATGCAAGAAAATCTTATTGAAAAGAGCAGAGACAGACAAATTATGGCTAGCCTGAAAGATCAGCAAAATAGATCATGGAAAAAATACCTCGATAAAAAGGAGGTTGCAATGCTGGATGAGATCGCGACCATAAAAAGCTCCCTGCTCCGTCATTCCCGCCTGGGCGGGAATGACTAAATAGCCAAATATTTAGGTTTTTACGAGATTACCAACTATGAACATATTCACTAAAAGAGTAGTTATTTTTGCCTCAGCAACTCTTCTTCTTTCTACCGGCGCTGCACTTCATGCTGCCGATCAGCCTGCACTGGAAGAATACTCATCAGTAGAAGAAAGAAGACTGTACCATATCGTCAGCCTGGAAAGGGCAAGTATTCGTAAAGAACAGGAAGAAATCGTTATGAAAAAAAAGGAGCTAAAGACCCTTGGAGATGTTGTCGATAAGAAACTTGCTGAAATTGATAATAAGCTTGAAGAACTCAGAAAACTTCAAAATAAAATTGAAGTACTTCTTACGGCAAAAACAGCAGAAGAAAAAAAACGGCTCAAAGGGTTAGCATCTATATATGAAAAAATGACTCCGGAGAGAGCATCTCTGGCACTCACCGGACTTGATCAGCAACTTGCAGCAGATCTTCTGGCAAACATGAGAGTTAAAGCTGCCGCAAAAATACTGGATCAGATTTCAAATAAAAAAGCAGCGCAACTGAGTACTACTTTTTCAACGATACAACTTGAGTGAAAACAATGACCCAAATTGCGATTGTCCAGGCAGCACCACAACCAGCGCCACCCGGAGGCCCACCCTCAAGTAATAGCCAAACCTCATTTAGTCCTCATTTAGAAAATGCCGTTGGTAGCGAATCCCAGGCTCCCTATGAAACTTCTTCCGACGAGTCAGCTCAAGTTGATCCATATCCAGATGAAACTCCTGGCACCACTCCGGGCTCAAACGTTTTTTCTTCCAATGCACCAATAGAAAATCCAACATCTCAAATCAAGAACAGTGATCCAAGTTGGAATCTACAGGCCAAAGGCTCAGACATTCCGGATCATCTCAAACAATTGGGTGCGAAACTCACCACCACAGACGCTAAAATCACACCATCTCTACCGCAATCTCCTGCACACCATGGTGATACATCTTTTAAAATTAATATTGCGTTTACTGACAACCAGGGGAATATCATCCAGCCTGCTCCTCTGACTGAAAATGATGGCATAATCCGACAACTGCAGCAGATAATTCACAACAGCAACGAAACCGGCACAGTCTCCATCCAGGGTACGGTCAACAGATTTTCCGGTGGAATATCAGGAGCAACACCGAAAGGGGTTGGTTCCAGTCAAATGCATGAACCACATAGAATCTTTGAGAAAACAGGCCTTAAGACACAGACCCTGCGACAGGATGCACTGGCCCAGTATCTTGATGCTAAAGTCAACACCAGAGAACAGGGGAACAACGGTTCGAATACAACGAACAGTGAACAGCAGAATGGGACTAACGGTCAACAATTCTCAGCCCATTTGCAGCCAAATGCTTCACTTTCTACGGAACAAACAACCAGTTTTCAGCAAGTTTCTACACTTATGCAGGACGTTCCCGGCAGTCACGCACAAAACAGCGGCAAGTCGATTATTTTATCTTCCGGAAATGTTGTCTATGAAGAAGATATTATGCACCAGGTGGTTGAACGATTTCAAATTTTTAAACAGCAGAGCGATACCAGGCTTACCCTGAAGCTTCATCCTGCAGAACTTGGTGAGCTGCAAATTAACCTTACTGTAAAAGAGGGGTCTATTAAGGCAAATGTCCTTGCTCAAAGTCAGCAGATCCAGGAAATAGTCGAACGAAACCTGCCTAAACTCAGGAATTCTCTTGCAGAGCAGGGTTTTACCATCGAAGAGATCCTGGTCACCACCCAATCTGATTCTATCACCGACTTCAATCTCTTCGAACAGCACCTTGCTGATCGGAATGATTACACTCCGGCGGTCAGGGATGTCAAAGAGCCAAATAGTTTCAATATGGTGCTGGAGGATGCAGTTGAAAAGACAACGGACTGGACAACCGGTGTAAATATAAAAGTCTAGCCCGACTAGTCGAAAAGCTTTTTAGTTACGCTGGATAAGTGCCATGGAACTGTATTCAACCATGAAATTTTAAATGACCTTCCTCGATTTCTTGTTTTTTATTACAGAAGTTCTGCAGTAAGGCACTAACCCCGATTAACGGGAAAAAAAAGCAGAGCATCTACACCCACCAGAATGAAGGGGATAAGTACCTTGGCTGTATATTTAACCACTTAATTCCAAAATACATTCCTCAGTTTCTTGTTTTTTATGACAGGCTTTCTGGAGTAAGGTACTAAAATTAATTAGAGGAGTTTACACAATGAGCAGCTATATAGAAGCACTGGGGCAGGCAAACACAGCGGCAGCTGCCGGTATAAAAAATGAATCAGCCGACAAAGCCAGTATGGGGAAGGATGATTTCCTCACTCTTCTTGTCACTCAGTTACAGAACCAGGATCCTCTTAACCCCGATGATCCCACAGAATTTACAGCTCAGTTGGCACAGTTCAGCTCACTGGAACAGTTATTTACCTTAAATGAAAGCATGGATAGTCTGGTCACTTCAAATGCAGGATCCGACAAACTTTCTACTCTTAATACAATAGGAAAAGAAGTTGCGTATC
The DNA here is from genome assembly GCA_002352445.1 of Desulfobulbaceae bacterium UBA2775. GTDB lineage: Bacteria > Desulfobacterota > Desulfobulbia > Desulfobulbales > Desulfocapsaceae > Desulfomarina. The sequence continues at coordinate 36,959 of DEIL01000253.1, read as the reverse complement.
ATAGCGGCAGTTTCAATTTTTCCGGAGATCCACAGGAAATTGGTTACCAACTTGATGGTCCTGCTTCAGAGGTAACGCTTTCGCTGCAACAAAACGGTTCTACAATTACTACTTTACATGGCACCGAGTTAACAAAAGGCAATCATTTTATTTCCTGGGACGGTCTAACTGAAAATGGAAATCCGGCACCTGTAGGTAAATATGAAATCGTTATCAGTGCCGTAGCAACCGATGGTGAAAGTGTCGCAGCAGCACCGATAATCAGATCTGAGGTAACCGGGGTTGACCTTGAAGGAGAATCAGGCGGAATTCTTATAACCCACGCAGGGGATATCAATTTTAACGAGATCCTGGGTGTTTACAATCCAGGCAGCAGAGCTGGTGAAACTCATAATAATGAAGATTGGGAGAACAGTGAGGAAACATTGGAAACAGTAGCTGATCTTGCTGATGACGTTAATGAAATAATTGAATAATAATGGCATAGTATATCAAACTTTTGACTTAGCCATCTGAATCTTAGAATGACCTATTTACGAGACCATCAATAATGACGTGGTAATAAAACTATAAACAGAGGATTAATCGATATGGATGGATTAAATAATCTGACTCTTAGAGGAAGGGGGAACTAATGGGAATATCAAGTGCACTGTACAGTGGAGTCAGCGGTTTAAAGACCAACGGGCAGGCAATGAGCGTTATAGGTAATAACCTTGCCAATACCAATACTATAGGATTCAAAGGATCCCGTACCGCTTTTTCAGACCTTTTATCAAGTTCGATTAGTAGTTCAAGCGGAATTTCACAGGTAGGACGTGGGGTAGGTGTGTCCACAGTTGACAATGTGTTCAGCCAGGGAACTTTTGAGTCAACTGAATCCAACTTGGATGTGGCAATCGAGGGAGATGGTTTTTTCATGCTCAAAGAGGTTGGCGATCAGACGCCATATTACTCAAGGGCCGGATCTTTCAGATTTGATGATGATGGGTATCTGGTTACTCCTGAGGGATTGCGCGTTCAGGGAAAAGATTTCGACGCAGACGGAACTGTTATTGCGGGTGATCCGGGTGACATTCAAATTGCTGATACCGGGTTAATTGGAGGCAGCGTTACCAACGCTCTTACTCTCAACACTAATCTGGACTCCAGTGAAGCAATCCTTCCACTGGGCGGACTCGTCATAACAGACCCGAATACATTCAATTATTCATCCTCTATACAGGTATTCGACACCTTGGGCGGCCCCCATCTCCTCACTACCTATTTCCTTAAAACAGCTGCTAATACCTGGAACTGGGCCTGGAGTGCTGAACAGGAAGGAGGTGCCATCATACAGGGCACCGGGTCGAATACCCTTAACTTTACTCCAGACGGTATACTAACAAATGATGCTCTGAACCCACCCCTTGATACCATAGGCAACATACCAGCCTTGGACTGGAACAACAGTACAACCTCTACTCCCATTGAGATTACCTTTGATACAACCCAGTTTAACAGTGCGTCAACAGTAATCTCCCAGGAACAGGACGGATTTGGTGCTGGTGATCTCACCGGTGTCAATATAGATCCTGAAGGTATTGTCGTTGCGTCCTACTCTAATGGAGAGCAAATTAATATTTCTCAACTGGTTTTAAGTAAATTTGTCAATCCAAATGGCTTATCGAAGGCAGGCAGCAATCTCTACGCTGCAACAACATCCTCCGGTCCTCCCCGAACTGGAATCCCGGGACCTGAACTAGGGAAAATTTTCACCAACTCGCTGGAACAGTCTAATGTTGACATGGCAGACGAATTTGTCAAAATGATAACCATACAAAGAGGCTTCCAGGCCAACTCAAAAATCATTACTACCGTGGACGAACTGCTGGGAGAACTAATTAACCTCAAACGGTAAATGTCATTTTTTTGACTGCACTTCTGTCACAGAGGAGGCCGGGCAGATAAACCGGCCTCCTTCCCGCCTTTTTTGCACTCTCCCGACCGAAAAATTCCAATATCCCCACACTTTCATCCCTTTTTTATTATTTTTTGATACATGGACTATTTTTTGCATAAAAAGATTAAACAAATTTACTCGTGTAAAAAGTCAACACAATGCTGAATAGTTAGCCGATAAACTTGAGTTTTAGAAAACGAAGGTCTATGATATTAAAATAGGCAGCTGTTTTAACGTATTAACGTGGTAATTGTTTTTTATACTTACTCTAGTTCATGAATTAGGGTGGAGGAGCTTTTTTTGGATCTTTCGACGATAATTGGTATATGTGCGGCTTTTGGTTTAATGATAATGGCCATCCTTCAGGGAGGGCCACTGATAATTTTTTTTAATGTGCCCGCCATAATGATCGTCTTAGGGGGCACTTTTGGCAACACACTGGTTCACTATTCCTTCCGTGATGTATTTGATGCTCTCAAAGTTGCCAGGAAAACCTTTCGACACAAAGAAATTCCAGTTAACTCACTTATTATCCAATTGATGGGATTCGCCAACAAAGCCAGAAAAGAAGGGATCCTGGCCCTGGAAGGCAGTATGGAAGATATTGATGATGAATTTCTTGGAAAAGCCATACAGATGGCGGTTGACGGGCAGGAACCGGAGACATTACGTTCGATGCTTAATACAGAGATCGAATATATCCAGCTTCGGCATGAACAGGGAGCAGATATCTTTACAGCAGTTGCCTCCTATGCTCCTGCCATGGGCATGGTCGGAACTCTCATCGGTCTTGTACAGATGCTGCAGACAATGGATGACCCGTCTTCAATCGGCCCCGCAATGGCAGTTGCTCTTCTGACAACATTTTATGGTGCAGTTATTGCCAATGTCATCTGTTCGCCAATGGCAGGCAAACTCAGAAACCGCTCATCTTCAGAAGTGCTCATTAAGACCCTGATCATTGAAGGGATGCAATCCATCCTTTCCGGAGAAAACCCAAGGATAATGGAGCAGAAGCTTCATGCTTTCATTGCACCTAAACTCCGTGAATCAACTTTTAACAGATAGAGGCCCTTCCTATGGCATACGGACAAACCCCTGCAGAAGAGCTTAAAGAAAAAAGGCGGAAATGTCGGCCGAATACACCATTATGGATGATTACGTATGCGGATATGGTTACCCTTCTCCTCACATTTTTCATCCTGCTTCTCTCCATGGCAAGCATGGATCCGGTTAAATTTACCAAGGCCTCAAGTTCAATCAGAGATGCTCTTGGTCTCCATTCCGACCCTGTGCATATAGATTTCACAATACCTGTTCTCCCCTCACCCCCCATAACCAGATTTTCGCCTGTCCAGCAACAGACTACCAGAAAAATTTATGAGGAAGTCAGGTCACAGATAGACTCGCTTCGTCTCAGTGATGATATTGGCCTCCTCAATAAAAATGGCGAATCTATTATTTTAAGAGTCAATGATTCGGTCCTTTTTAAACCCGGGAAGGCAACGATATCCCCCAGTTCCAATTCAATGCTACGAACGATAGCTGAAATAATCAACCCCTTGCCAATGAACTTGAGAATTGAAGGACACACGGATGACACCAGTGTTTCCCCAGGCAATTTCAATAACTGGGACCTCTCTGTTGCCCGGTCAGTTTCAGTTTTACGATTCTTCGCTCAGGGAAACCTCCTCCCTCTTGATCGCATGGCTTCTGTGGGTTACGGGAAAAAACGCCCTGCAGTGCCAAATAAAGACGAGGCGTCCAGGGCCTTAAATAGACGAGTTGATTTTGTACTTCAGCTTAACACAACCGGTTCCAGGCAGGACATGGCACCACGGAGTCCTGTTGTACCTCTTTAGTGTCTTACTCCATAACTTCTGTAAGAAAAGACAAGAATTCGAGGATGGTGGGTTAAAATTATATTGTTGAATATACTTCCATGGCACTTATCCAAGCATTCTGAAATTCCGATTTATTCGGGTTAATGCCTTACTCCATAAAAGAGTTCATGCCTTTCCGGTTGAAGACTAGAGGAATTATCAAATGGCAGAAATGAATGAAAAAACAACGAAGTCAGGTGGCAGCTGGAAAAAGCCGCTTATTATAATCAGTTTGGTTGTTCTCATATTGCTGACCGGTGTCGGCATCGCAGGTTTTTTCCTTTACAACAAAGAAGCCCTTCTACCGGAAGAGAAAGTGACCGCGCCCGGCACTCCGGCAGTCGAACTGACACAAGATACGGATATCGGGCCAATGGTAGATATAGAAGAATTTATTGTCAATATTATCAGCGCAGACAGTAACCATTATGTAAAAGCATCTCTTACTCTGGAACTCACCGATGAAGAGGGTCGTGAAGAGCTGACAAAACGAATGCCGCAGACTCGTGATGCAATTCTCCTTCTGCTTGGTAATAAAACCTACGAGGAACTACAGGATCTTCAGGGGAAAAAACAACTTAAAGCGGAGCTGATCAACAGAATCAATTCCTTTTTGCAGTCTGGCAAAGTGAAATCGATTTACTTTACCAATTTTGTGGTTCAATAGAATTTCTGATTACGTATGAAACTTAGCTACGCCAAAAGCCTATGCGTTGTAGTTTGAGTGAGCTATCTTGTATGTTGTGTTTATGGCTGAGTTTCATACGTAATCAGAATAGAATTTAGCCTCGGTAAATAGACTCAGTTTCCTGTTTTTTATGACAGGCTTTCTGGAGTAAGGTACTAACCCCGATTAACGGGAAAAAAAGCAGAGCATCTACACCCACCAGAATGAAGGGGATAAGTACCTTGGCTGTATATTTAACCACTTAATTCCAAAATACATTCCTCATTTTCTTGTTTTTTATGACGGGCTTTCTGGAGTAAGGTACTAAAAATAGTTTCACCAAATTGTTCCGGGCTTAAAACAAGAAAAAAATATATGGCACAGAAAGGACACTGACATTGTGGAACCAATCCTGAGAAAAGAAGAAATATCCGATTTACTCAGTGCTATCAATGACGGCAGGGTTTCGGTCGACCTGCATGAAAATGATCAGCAGGACACTGATATCAATTTCACATCGATAGACCTCTTCAACCTCCCACAACCGGAGAGTAAACAGTTCAGAATTCCCAACCTGGATATCATCCTGGACATATTTTGCAGAACCTACTCAAGCTCATTGACAAATAGACTTCAACGAACTTCTTCTGTCTCAAGGATATCACTTAACTCTTATGAATTTCAGCATTTCTTCAGGGATAAGAAGAGTCTTGGAGCCAGTGGTATTATAGATATGTCGCCACTACAGCATGGCGCTCTTATCATTCTTGACCCTGAGCTCTCATTTTCTCTAATTGAAATTATGCTTGGGGCTTCTACTGAATTCGACCCTCTCCAGTTAGATAGAAAACTCACCACCATCGAACTCATTGTTCTAAAAACATTATTTGTCGATGCATGCAATGATTTGAGCAATGCATTTTCTCAACTTCTTGACATGCAGACAACCCTCGTCAAACTTGAAAACAATCCCCGTCTCTTATCGATTGTCGAGCCTGCATCTGAAATTATCGTAACCACTTTTCTGGTGAAGGTAGGCGAGCTTTCCGGTGAAATGCATATGGTTATCCCCTTTGCAACCCTCGAACCACTCCGGGATCTGCTCAAAGACCTTCTCAGTATCTCCAACGTCAATAAAAGCACCTGGCATAACGTGATAGAGGATGAAATACTTGAAATGCCGGCAGTAGTAACAGCGCAATCCGGAATCATCAGCCTTTCAATTTCACAACTGCTGGATTTAAAAAAGGGAGATATTCTGGCCCTCGACTACGATCCAAACAGTCCCCTCAAAATTTTAGTTGAAAACCAGCCAACTTTTTATGCAGTTCCCGGAACACATAATGGCAAAAAGGCTATAAGTCTCACCGGGATGTTTAAATAAGGAAATATTATGACCTCTGCAAAGCAAGATAACAGCCGACCGGCACCTGAAGAACTGAAAGAACTCCTACAGGAGAATCAAACTAAGCCGGTGAAATCCAGTGCAACCAGGGAACAGATCCAGACCAAAGGTCTTGATTTTCTCTACGATATCCCTCTGCAGGTCTCCGTTGAGGTTGGTCGATGCAAAATACTCTTAAAAGACCTGTTGAAGATGGGCGAGGGTTACGTTATTGAACTCGACAAACTTGCAGGTGAACCTTTAGATCTCTATGTCAATTCAAAGTTGATCGCCAGGGGGGAAGCAGTGATGGTTGGCGAGAAATTCGGTATACGTCTAACCAACGTTGTCTCAACTATCGATAGAATTGAAAATTTGGGTTAAACACCGATAATGACAACTCCATTCCGCTACCTCACGTTCTGCCTGCTCTTTACCGTACTCCTTTTTTCAGCCCCTGAGGATATCTATGGTGCTGTAAAAGAGCTTGATGAGATGGGAAGCTACTTCCGTATGCTCTGGGGGCTGCTTGTTGTTCTTGGTATTATCCTGATACTCTACGGTATTTTGAAAAAACGTTTGTCTCTGTTTCACAGCCCTGCTTCACAATCGATTAAAGTACTTGAGATAAAGCCGCTTATGGGGAAAAAAGCACTGTGCCTGGTCGAGGTGAAGGGAGAGGAATACCTCCTCGGAATAAGTAATGACCGGATAAACCATATAGCTACAATAGACTCAGCCAAAGAATCCTCATTCGCCACTACTCTAAAGAAAACAGTCCCTGATAATCAAAGATGAATGAATCCTTCCACATAAAACCGGCAAAACTGTCTCTTTTTTTTGCCGTTGCTGCCTCGATTCTTTTCCTGGCACCTCATTCCGGATATTCAATTGGCTTACCGACGATCACCTTTGGCGTAAATGATGCTGAATCACCGCAGCAGGTATCGAATGCACTCCAGGTTCTCTTTGTCCTTACCATCTTGTCAGTGGCACCGGCAATTCTTTTGATGACAACCTGTTTCACACGTATTGTCATCGTCCTGGGATTTGTCCGGCAGGCAATGGGCACCCAGAATATGCCCCCGACCCAGGTCATTCTCGGCTTGTCACTCTTCCTCTCCTTTTTTGTTATGTCTCCCACCTTCATCCAGATTAACAGTGAAGCTCTTCAGCCTTATATGGAAGAGAAAATCGGTCAGCCTGAAGCGCTGGAAAAGGCGTTGCAGCCTATGAGAGAATTCATGTTCAGTCAGGTGCGTGAAGAAGAACTGGCCCTGCTCACAGAAATTGCCATGGATGATGAGCCACAAAACAAGGAAGATATTCCGACAATGACCCTGATACCTGCGTTCATGCTGTCAGAGCTCAAGCGCGCATTCCAGATGGGATTCATGATCTATATCCCATTCCTGGTGATCGATATGATCGTCGCCTCCATTTTAATGTCAATGGGCATGATGATGCTTCCTCCTGTTATTATATCGATGCCGTTTAAGCTTTTACTCTTTGTGCTGGTAGACGGCTGGAGTCTTGTTGTCGGATCCCTTATAAAAAGCTTCGGATAAAACAGTATGACTCCTGAAATGGCTATAGATATCTGTCGCAAAGCGATTCAGACCATCCTGCTTGGTGCTGCACCCATGCTTATAATCGGCATGGTGATAGGACTCCTGGTATCTATCTTTCAAGCCGCTACCCAGATCAACGAACAGACTCTTACCTTTGTGCCCAAGATTGTAGCGGTCTTCGTCACCCTCGTGATTTTTGGACCCTGGCTTATTAAACTGCTCACTATTTTTACAATCGGTCTTTTTGATATTATGGCTACTCTCTAAGAAAGCGACGTGGACATCCAACTCATTCCAGTTGAACAATTTCAGACATTTCTCGTTGTAACCAGCCGTGTTGCTGGGTTTATCGGCGCGATCCCGGTACTCTCGTCAGCGCAAAGTCCCATGAAAATAAAAACCGGTCTGGTATTTGCCATCTCCCTCACCCTTTTTCCTTTAATGGCGGAATATGTACCGCAGGTTAATTTTTCACCCGTTCCTTTTTTAATGCTCATTATTGCAGAACTCCTTCTGGGTCTGCTATTGGCCCTTGTTGCGCGGCTCATCTTCACGGCTGTTGAATTTGGCGCTACTGTTATCGGTTATCAGATGGGGTTTGCCGCAGCTAATGTCTTTGATCCTCAAAGTGAACGCCAGGTCGCACTGATTTCGCAATTTCAAAATGTCTTTGCCATCCTCATTTTCCTCGCCATTAACGGACATCACCTCTTTCTGCAGCTTGCCGTAAAATCATATGAATACCTTCCACCCGGTCAGTTTAACTTTTCCGGGTCAGCTGTTCCATTTCTTATGGAGCTGGCAACCCATATGTTCACTCTGGGAGTGCAGTTCAGTGCACCGGTACTTGCCGTTCTTCTACTTTCCGGATTAATCCTTGGAGTAATGGCCAGGGTATTCCCCCAGCTCAACGTCTTCCTCCTCTCCTTCCCGATAAATATTGGCGCCGCATTTATTGTCATTGCTTTGACACTCAACATCTCTGCCACCATTATTAGGCAGGAATTTGACACCTTGCCGGATCGTTTCTTAACTATTCTCAATTTTCTTGCTTTCTAAGCATGATGGCGTCGTAAAAAGTCCGATCTCCTTCGTTGCAGGTGTTTCCCAGAACCTCAACATACCACATGTATTGTTGATATCCTGAGAAAAACACTACGCCTTGTATATCAAACTTTTTCCGTAGCCATCTGGGATCTTCGAATTATCTTTTTACGAGTTTGTCAATCATACTCCTCATTTTTTCAGGATCATTTATTGCAGTAGTCTGATTGAATGAATTCGTAATTTCATATAGACATCCATATAATTAATTTCGCCAACTGATATATCCATATGGCTGAAGAAAATCCTACGTCTGGAGAAAGAACAGAAGCGCCAACGACAAAACGGCGTGAAGACTTCCGGAAGAAAGGTCAGGTTGCCCAGAGTAAAGAGATACAAACGGCGTCTTTACTCACTATCCTGCTGCTGTTCTGGTTTTTTTATCTGCCAAGCTTCTGGAGGGGACTCACGAGCCTGGTCTCTTCCCTATGGCAGGCAGCTGGAGAATATACCATTACCAGCTTGTCAACGATCAACCTAGCCATTTTCATTCTCAAACAGACGGGTTTGCTCCTGGCCCCACTTTTTTTTCTGGTACTTATCATAGGCTTTTTTTCCAGTTTTTTTCAAATTGGATGGTTATTGACAGCCAAACCACTCACACCGGATTTATCAAAACTGAACCCGATTAAAGGTTTTGGTCGTTTCTTTTCAAAAAAATCCTTAATCGAAGTTGTCAAGTCACTGCTGAAAGTGATCCTGGTTGGCTGGATTGCCTATTCTACTGTCTATAACAATTTTGATCAGGCCCTTATTCTCTCCAATACATCTATAACCACTACCCTTCTGTTTTTAGCCAGGACAGCCACCATCATTCTCGCAAAAGTCTGTAGTATACTAATATTAATAGCATTTTTTGATTTCTTATTTGTCAAATGGGAAATGGAAGAGAAAATGAAAATGACAAAACAGGAACTTAAAGAAGAGTTTAAAGAAAGTGAGGGTGATCCCTTTATAAAGACCCAGATTCGTTCAATTCAGCAGGAAATGGCGAGAAAACGGATGATGGCCGAGGTTCCTGAAGCTGATGTTATTGTTACAAACCCTACACATATCTCTGTTGCCGTCCGCTATGATTCATCGGACATGGACGCTCCTGTCGTAATCGCTAAAGGAGCTGATTTTATTGCCATGAAAATCAGAGAAATTGCCAGGGAGAATGGAATTCCTATTATTGAAAATCCACCTGTGGCTCGCTTATTGCATAAAATTGATTTAGGGGCACCGATCCCGGAAGATCTCTTCAAAGTTATCGCCGAAATACTGGCACATGTTTATTCATTAAAGGGCACTAAGAACCAATGGAACTGACAAGCGTACAAAATAGACTGACAAGCCTTCCCTTCAAACAATTATTAGTGCGTAGTGATGTAGTTGCATCATTGGGACTGGTCTCAATTCTGATGATCATGATTATTCCCCTGCCCTCCATCGTGCTTGATCTGTTTCTCTCGATGAACATAACAATCGCACTTCTCATTCTGGTTGTCAGCCTCTATACTGTAAAAGCCATTGATTTTTCAATTTTTCCATCAATTCTCCTCACAACAACACTGTTTCGCCTTTCTCTCAATGTGGCATCAACTCGCCTTATTCTTCTCCACGGTGATGAGGGATCAGGAGCAGCCGGTACCGTAATCCAATCCTTTGGTCAGTTTGTTGTCGGCGGTAATTATGTCGTCGGTATTGTTATCTTTGCAATCCTGGTTCTCATCAACTTCATGGTAATCACCAAAGGTGCCGGCCGGGTTGCTGAAGTAGCTGCCCGCTTCACACTTGATGCCATGCCTGGAAAACAGATGGCCATAGATGCTGATCTCAATGCCGGGCTGATCAATGAAAATGAAGCTAGGCAACGCAGAGAAGAAATAGCCAAAGAAGCAAATTTTCACGGCGCTATGGATGGTGCCTCTAAATTTGTAAAAGGCGATGCCATTGCCGCTATTATCATAACTCTGATTAATATTGGTGCGGGATTCGTCATTGGTGTTGTGCAAAAAGGAATGCCAATGGCTGAAGCTGCCGCAAATTACACTATCCTCACGGTTGGGGACGGGCTGGTCGGACAGATACCTGCACTTATTATCTCAACTTCTGCAGGTCTTCTAGTTACTCGCTCCACCGGAGAAAAAGATTTCGGCACGGATCTTAAAAATCAATTCTCCCGTAATGGTGTTGCTCTATGGGTGGTTTCCGCTATTCTTTTGATTTTTGCCTTTATCCCCGGCCTTCCTTTCCTCCCCTTTCTTATCCTCTCTTTCGCTGTGGCTGGCCTGGCATACCAGGTAGACAAAACAAAAAGGGCAAGAGAGGAAACGATCGAAGAGAAGAAAGACGATAAGGTTGTCAGCAAGGAAGAAAATTACGAAGAGATGCTCAATGTTGACCTGCTGCAGCTGGAGGTTGGTTACGGACTGATACCTTTTGTCGACTCAGCCCAGGACGGGGAACTCCTTCATCGTATTCAATCCATCCGTAAACAATTCGCCATGAATACAGGATTTATTGTCCCTCCTGTCCATATAAAAGATAACCTTCAACTCTCACCAAACCAGTATACCTTCTCACTCAAAGGTATTAAAATTGCTGAAGCAGAGATGCTCCCAGGTCATTTCATGGCCATGGATCCGGGAACGGTTACAGAAACCATAAAAGGTATCGCTACTGAAGAACCTGCCTTTGGCTTACCGGCAATCTGGATTACTGAGGATAAAAAAGACCGTGCCCAGATCGCCGGCTATACTGTTGTCGATTGTACCACTGTTATGGCCACTCATATCAGTGAGATAATTAAACAGCATAGTCATGAATTGATAGGCAGACAGGAAGTACAGGGACTGCTCGATAATCTCGCTAAAAGCTACCCGAAGCTTGTTGAAGAACTCGTTCCGACAGTCGTCTCTCCGGGCACCATTATGCGCATTTTACAAAACTTACTCAAAGAGTCTGTTTCTATCCGTGATCTGAGGACTATTCTCGAAACAGTTGCCGACTGGGCAAATGCAACCCAGGACACTAATGTTCTGACAGAATATGTTCGCCACGCACTTTCCCGGACAATCAGTAATGAACTTGCTGTCGATGGTGTTATTCCGATCATTACTCTTTCCAAACCTGTTGAAGATGCTGTTCTGGATGCAATTCAACATAAGGAAACCGGGAGTTTTCTTGCCATTGATCCTGCACTTGCACAAAAAATTCTAGACTCAATCGGAAAGGTAATCACTCTCTTTGGTAGCAGCAGTCGCTCAACCATGCTGGTCGCTCCCCAAATCAGACCCCATGTAAGGAGTTTAACAGAACGTTACTATCCTGCCCTCACGGTACTATCCCATAACGAAATCAGTCCAAACCTCAAAGTCAGATCTCTCGGCACGGTGACCCTGGATGCAAGTTAAAGTATTTGAATCAACAGATATGGCCTCAGGTCTGAAGAAAGTCAAAGATGATCTTGGTCCTGATGCGCTTATATTATCAACCCGGACAATCAAAAACGGTAAACTGGGTTTGCTCGGCAGACCGATACTGGAAATTACGGCAGCCATCGACAGGGATACACCGTTGAAAAATGGTGCAGGCAAGAGCAGGATGGACATATCTCCTGCCTTTACTTTAAATCCTTCACCAGGTTTCAATCATGTCGTAGATGAGTCGCTTGATCACCTGTTGCATCAGAGTGCATCTGGTCCAGGGAAAGGCTCGGATACATCCAACCAGTTGAATCCTGCATCACCTGCGCTCCATTCCGATCATGCAATCAGAAATGAGGTCAACGAACTAAAAAATCTTGTGAAAGGACTGGCAGGAGAGATCTCACAGCTTCATGGAAAAGCAGCAGATGATGTTACAACTCCGGCACCTGCAACAGAGCAGAAAAAAATTGATTGTTCTGTCGATCATTTTAATACCGGCCATGATGATCATATCCTCTCCATGCTCACAGACAGAGGAATTAACATTGAAACATCGAGAACTATTTGCGGTTTTTTAAGAGAAAGCCTTACCGATGCGGAAATAAATAATCCGCATATAGTTTCCTCAACAATCATAGAAACCATTCAGAATCTGCTTGAAATCTCTCCTCCTCTTTTCTCCTCAAAAAAAGATCAGCACAGAATTGCCCTTGTAGGCCCAACCGGTGTTGGTAAAACAACGACTCTGGCAAAAATTGCAGCATCATATTTATCCAGCCATTCAAACTCAATCGCTCTTATCACTGTAGATACCTATCGTATCGCCGCGGTTGAACAACTCAAAGTGTACGGGGAAATCATGCACATCCCGGTTGATGTGGTCATCACCCCTGATCAGCTTCAACATGCGATTGACTGCCACAGGGACAAAGATCTCATTCTCATTGATACCGCAGGAAGAAGCCCTAAGGATGATTTTTGCATTGAAGAGTTGTCAACTTTTCTCAGCCCCGAACTTAGTATTGACAAACACCTGGTACTCTCTGCAACTACTAGGGAAAGTGAGCTTCTCAACATCATGGAACGATTTAATTCACTTGGGCTGAAAAACACAATTTTCACAAAAATCGATGAATGCATCAATCTCGGAATAATGCTGAACATTCAAATTCAAAATCCTAATCCCTTATCATATGCTACAAATGGACAACGTGTTCCAGAAGATTTAATTGAACTTTCAAAAAAAACTGTAGCTGAACTTATCATGTCAGAACATCAAGGATTATTGCATGACTAATTCATCATCCCATGCCGGCGCCGATCAGGCAAAAACATTAAGAGATTTAAACCCTCAAGGCGACTCAGTCTCTTCCCAGTCCGAAGGTGACCAATCTACCTGTGTATATTCCATTACCAGCGGCAAAGGAGGTGTAGGGAAAACAGCTGTAGTTGCAAACCTGGCCTATGCCCTTGCAAACAAGGAAAAACGTGTCCTTATTCTTGATGCTGACCTCGGACTTGCAAATATTGACGTAGTCTTCGGTCTCACACCTGAATATAACTTAAATCATTTTTTTTCAGAAGAAAAAGAACTCCATGAAATTATAATGGACGGTCCACTCGGCATCAAAATCCTACCGGCAGGTTCCGGCATCCAAAACTTTACCAGGCTTGACAGTCATCATAAGATACGCCTCTTAGGAGCTCTTGACTCCATGCATAACCATTTTGATTTTGTCTTGATTGATACGGAGGCCGGGATATCGGAAAATGTCACCTATTTTAATACAGCTGCACAGGAGATACTTGTAGTAACTACTCCTGAACCTACCGCTATTACGGATGCCTATGCGCTCATGAAATTGTTGTCCACCCAATATCATGAAAAAAAATTCAACCTGGTGGTAAACCAGATCGGCAGGGAGGAAGATGCCCTGGATGTCTATAGAAAACTGACCATGGTTTCAAACAGATATCTGGATATTTCCATAGATTATCTTGGTTCCATTCCGAAAGATCGACAGATGGTTGAATCAATACGAAAACAAAAAGTAATCAGCGAGCTCACACCAGAATCGAAAGTAAGCCAGGCGTTCAAACAGTTGGCTACCCGAATATGCACCGAACCACCGCAATCAGCACCCAAAGGGAATATACAGTTTTTCTGGAATAAACTGCTCAAGGCAGAAGCCGGAAGGTAAACGATGCTCTACGATCAGAATCTTCATAGCGACGAGAGATCTCAGCTGATACGAGACAACATCTATCTGGTCGATATCCTCGTTGGGAGAATGGTAACCCAGGTACCATCTTTTATGAATAAAGATGATATGAAAAGTGCCGGCATGGTTGGACTGCTCGACGCCTCCAATAAATTTGATCCCTCAAAAAATATTCTCTTTAAAACTTTTGCTGAGTATCGAATTCGTGGTGCGATCCTCGATGAGATGAGAAAACTTGACTGGTTTTCCCGTTCTCTTAGAGACAAGCAAAACAAAATAGCCAAAAAAATCACAAAACTTGAGCTTGAATTGGGCAGAGATCCGGAAGAGCACGAGGTTGCAAAAAGTATGGACCTGTCACTTGATGATTATCGATCCATGCTCAACCAGGTCAGTCACCTCGGCTGTGTCAGTCTGAACGAAACCCTTGATCATTCAAGTGAAGGCAGATCCTTTTTAGAGACCCTTACGGATAAGCGTTCAAACACCATCCCGGGAAAGAGAATTGAAGATCAGGAATTAACCAAAACCATAGCCGGAATCTTAACTCAACTCACAGAAAAAGAACGCCTTGTAATCTCTCTTTACTACTATGACGAGCTGACCCAGAAGGAGATTTCTGAAATTCTGGAAGTTACTGAGGGAAGAGTTTCTCAACTGCACAGTCAGGCTCTTATTAAGCTAAAAACCAAACTCCAGAATCAACTCTACTGATTTTCAGAAAATCTGGTGCTTCAAATGCACTAAGTCACAGGATCAAATAATGGAACAGATAACATCGATTACTCTGCTTTTCAGCCTCTGCTTTTTATTTTTTATTGCAACTCTCTTTAAAGCTCTGACTCTCAAGAGAAAAAAAGATCATCTTCTGCAACAGCTGGCAGAAAAAAACAGCTCCTTTGAGCAGATGAGAAGTAAGCTCAAAGACCTTCAAAAACAAAATGGTAGAGCTGAAATGTTCCAAAACAGTCTTGCGGCAGCTGAATTGACTGCTCAACCACAGAAGCCGCTGCTTTCAGCCGGCAAATCGCTGACAGACAACTTAACTCCTGAAAAATATCGTCTGGTTCACACCCTTACCCAAAAGAACATGAGCATCGCTGAAATTGGTGTTTTTCTGGCAATCTCTTCCCATGAAGCAAAGCAGCTTGTGACACTATCAAAACTTACACAATAAAATCGAGGTTAAGAAACTGCTGAATAGCGCCGATAAAGTAATACTTAACTTCAATAAAAGGCGAGCAGGAAAATATGGTTTCAGGAAAATATAGTGCCCTAGCCGGAGCAGTCTCAAGAGAACAGAGTATTGCCAACATCAGTGCAAACCTGGCTAATATCAATACCAACGGATACAAAAGATCCCTGGTCAGTTTTGAGTCTGTTCTCCGAAGCCGACAACAGTCCAATGAAGCTGGAGGCATTAATTTCAGTAGAATTAAAAATAGTTTCAGCGATTTTTCTCCAGGAGCAATGCGACAGACGGATGATCCTCTTGACATGGCTATCACCGGGGATGGTTTTTTCAAACTGAGGGGTCAGAACGGAGTTCTTTACACCAGACGTGGAGATTTTGCAATGAACGGAGACGGTCTGCTTACCACCAGTAACGGATTACCCGTGCTTGATGAAAGAGGTGCGCAAATAAACATTCCGGATATTGATGGGGGTAAAATCGCCATTGGAGATGACGGCATGATCTATATCCTTGACCGGGAGGGAAATCGTGATGAAGTAGCAAAACTCGCTGTTGTTGACATAGCGGACAAGCACAACCTCAGGAGAGAAAAGGATACTACCTTTTCACTGCAGGGTGGTTCAAGCGAAGTGAATAGTGGAGACTATCGTGTCATTCAGGGAAACCTGGAGCTGTCAAATGTCAACATGTCCTCCGAAATGGCAAAATTAATCCAAAGCCACCGTACATTTGAAACATATCACAAGGTGTTGAAAAGTTACTCTACTATCTCCGAACAACAGGATGAGCTCGGCACTGTTGCTTAGCTATGAATCATCCCTGAAAAAATGAATGCATAAAATCAAGGAATAAACAATATGATGAGATCACTCTGGACAGGCACCACAGGAATGACCAGTCAGCAATTAAATATTGATGTTATTGCCAATAATCTTGCTAATGTCAGCACAACCGGATTCAAAAAAAGCAAAGCCGATTTCCAGGATCTGCTCTATCAGGTGATGAAAGTTCCAGGCAGTCAGACATCCGAGGATACTGAGTCACCGACAGGAATTGTTGTCGGGCTCGGGGTAAAACCAGCAGCAGTAAGCAAAATATTTACCCAGGGTGACCTTATCCAGACGGAAAATGAACTTGACATAGCCATTGAGGGACATGGGTTCCTTGAGGTTGAACTGCCGAATGGAAACTCAGCTTTTACCCGTGACGGGGCGTTAAAGCTTGACAGCAATGGGAGCTTAACCACCTCGGATGGATACGAAATTATTCCGTCAATAACTATTCCTGATGGCTCCAGGCAGATCACCATAGGTGAGACAGGAATTGTCAGCGCCCTTATAGGAGATGATACTGAAAGTACTGAACTTGGAAATCTTGAACTTTCCATCTTTACCAACAATGGGGGTCTTCTGGCTCTTGGAAAAAATCTGTTCCGTGAGACTTCCTCTTCAGGCATTGCCGAACCAGGTACTCCCGGTGATGACGGATATGGTCTACTCCTCCAGACATATCTGGAAGGCTCTAATGTAAATATTGTTGAAGAGATGGCAAATATGATTACCACCCAGAGAGCATACGAGATCAACTCCAAAACAATTCAGACTTCAGATGAAATGATGCAGACAACCGTTAATATGGTCTAAGACTATGGCAAAAATATTACTTCTCATTCTGTTTACAATTTTATCGGTAAATCCCTGCTTCGCATTGCAGATTACTTTCAAGCAGGAAGCCAGGGTAGACCGAACTGTGGTGACATTAGGGGATATTGCACAATTTGATGAAAAATCAGAAATGTCCCAGGCACTTGCCAGTCAAAAAGTGACCCAGGCCCCCCCGCCTGGAGAGTCGGTTGTCCTTCGTTCTCTCAGTATCAAACAGAATCTGGTATCCAGTCTATCCCTGTCAGAGATGATTGACTGGAACGGCTCCCCATCGGTCACACTTAGCCGTACCGGCATCCTTATTGGACCCACCAGGATTCAGACGATAATTGCCGAATACCTGCACCGGAACAAAGCTGACTTACCTGATGCGGAGGTACGTTTTATACCTGCAACCCTGCCCCTTCCTTTTAGTGTGCCGACAGGAAAACTTTCGTATGAGGTAGTCCCTTCCAACCCCCGTATCCTTGGAAGCTCAAAATTTTCAATCATTTTTAGAGTGGATAATCGTGTGGCAAAAAACATTTCAGTTAAAGGCAGAGTTGAAGCCCTTGCCCCGGTAGTGGTCGCAACCTCCAAACTACAAAAAGGTACTGTACTCACCTCGAACAATCTTGCCCTTGCTGTCAAAGATCTCAGTGAGATAGCTGCACCCGGGCTTGATATAAACAAATTTATAGGCAAAAAGCTCAAACGCAGCCTCAGGCCAGGTGCTCCGGTTCATACCTCCATGGTGGAAGCCTGCCCGATTATCGAACGGGGAGAACGTGTAAAAATAGTGATCAACCATGGTTCAATGCATCTCTCCACTATGGGAATTGCACGAAATAACGGCAGGCAGGATCAGATGATCCGGGTGCAAAATATCAATTCAAACAAAATTGTCTATTGTCGGGTTGCAGCCCCAGGGCTAGTTGAGGTGGTATTATAACTATGAAAAAAATACTTCTAATTACGTTATCTGTCTTCATTTTAAGTTCATGTGCTAAACCAGACCTTACGGTCAGCCCCACCCCCGAACCTCTTGAAGAAATAAAAACAGCAGATTATGAACATAGAGAAGCTGGCTCTCTCTGGCAACAACGGAATGCTTCCATGTTCTCAGATCGAAAAGCAAAAAATATTGGGGATATAGTTACTGTCCTTATTTCTGAGAAGGCCAGTGCCACAAAAGAAGCGTCAACTCAAACGGACAGAACAACGAACATGTCGGCTTCGATTCCCAACTTTTTTGGTCTTGAACAGTCTGATCTCTATCCTGTTGATCTTGACGCTCTTGTTAACGCAGAGTTTTCCAACGGTTTTGATGGTAACGGTACTACAATTCGTAAAGAAGACCTGACTGCCTCCCTGTCCACCCAGGTAATAGATAGATACCCAAACGGCCAGCTTAAAATCAGGGGAGGCAAGGAGGTAATGGTCAACAATGAGGTTCAGGTTATCTACCTCACAGGCATTGTCAGACCGGTTGATATCACAGCAGCCAATACTGTGAGTTCCGATAAAATTCTCAATGCCCGCATCAGTTACACAGGTAAAGGGTCACTCAGTGACAAACAGAAGCCTGGCTGGATGATGCGGACGCTGGATAATATCTGGCCATTTTAATAGTGATGGCGCCGTAAACTTTTCATCTGCTTCGTTGCTGCTGTACTAATCTCACAATATGCATTCATGGTATTAATTATGAAGTTATTTTTATCACTGCTACTCGCTGCATCCCTGATATGTGTTTTTCCTGTAGAAAAATCCGAGGGGGTCCGGATAAAAGACATCGCTCAGCTCCATGGTGTGCGAAACAACCAGCTCATAGGCTATGGTCTCGTCACAGGGCTCGATGGAACCGGCGATGATATGAGAAGAACAAAATTTACGCTGCAGGCCATCTATAACATGATGACCCGGCACGGTATAACACTCAACCCCGACAGAATAAGGGAAATCAGAATTAAGAACGTCGCGGCGGTCATGGTCACAGCCACACTGCCGCCATTTGCCAGAACCGGTTCAACAATAGACGTTGAGGTTTCCTCCATGGGGGATGCAGACAGCCTTGCAGGCGGGACTCTGTTGATGACACCTTTAATTGGAGCCGACAACCAGGTCTATGCTGTTGCCCAGGGTGCTCTTGCAGTAGGCGCTTTTTCTTTTGCCGGCCTGGCGACTCAAGCACAAAAGAACCATCCCACCGTAGGGCGTATAGCCGGAGGGGCAATTGTAGAAAACACAGTTGAAGTTGAAATTGGTCAAGACGGCAGGCTGGAATATCAGCTGCGTGACTCTGATTTCACAACCTCTGCCAATATGTCGGAAGCGATCAACCATAGATTCGGTGCAGGGACAGCTTTCCCCGACAGTTCAGGCACAGTGAAAATTCTCATCCCTGATCCATTTAAAAATAACGTCGTTGAATTCGTCGCGGCAATTGAAACTTTGGATGTTGAAGCGGATTCAACTGCAAAGGTCGTGGTCAACGAACGAACAGGTACAATTGTTATGGGCAAGGATGTCAGATTATCAACCGTGGCTGTCTCCCATGGAAATTTAAGCCTTATCGTCCGTGAAGACTTCCAGGTTTCCCAGCCAAACCCTTTTACCCCATTTTCAAACGGCCGAACAGTTGTCACCCCACAAACCGACATTTCAGTGTCAGAAGATGAGGGGCAACTCGTTTTGCTTGATATGAAAAAGGGCATTTCCTTAGGAGAAATCGCCAACGCGCTCAATGCCATAGGGGCCACGCCAAGGGATCTTATTGCCATTTTCCAGGCGATTAAAGCCTCCGGCTCCATGCATGGAGAACTGATAATTTTATAATAATCACCAAATATTCAAAGGAATACACGATGGATTTTAAGATAGATCCAAGGATACTTATCAGCCCGCAAACTCAGCCAGCTATTGATCACAAGCAGAGAGATTTACAGTCTCTAAGAGAATCAAGCAGGGAATTTGAAACTCTTTTTGTCATGGAAATGTTCAAAGCGATGCGCAAATCCGTTCCCACTGGTGGACTTTTTGAAGAAAACATGTCCACGGAAATATACCGGGAAATGCTCGATATGGAAACGGCAAGAGCCGCAACCAGTGGTTCAGGACTCGGTATTGCCGAGGCGATGTATAACCAGATGGCCCCACTCATAGAGAATAAAAAGTAATTCTTCCTTAAACTCTTACTGAACTCTTACTTTCTTCATCTGCTGTCTGCAATCCCCCATCCTTCTTCTCTTTTTTTCTAAAGATTCTTTTCTTCAGCGCCGATAATAAAAGTAGCAATAAGTCTGCTGGAAAGCAGAATAGTATATTATAGTTTTTGAGACTTATAATGCAGTTTAGGAAAACACAGATATCGGCTGGCATTAGACACAGCCATAAATTGTAGGATCAGGTGATGTTATGAGTGTTGAATTTTTTGGCGTCGGAGGCCCAGGCCAGATCGGAAATTTGAAAAAGGCTGAAAATGCACAGGTAGACAAAACAGATAAGGCGACTGGCGCAGACAAAGTTCAATTTTCTTCTGTTCTTCAAGATGTTCATAAAGCTCAAGCCGCGACAAGACCAGACGACATTGAAAGGAATGAACGCATCCAGGAAATTAAACAGCAGATAGCTGATGGCTCCTACGAACCTGACCTGAAAAAAGTATCGGCGTCTCTGCTACAGTTTCTTGTGGAGGGCAGATAAAATGAAACCCTCTACTACCCACGAATATCTGGTTCGTTTACTTGAGACCATAATCGAAGAAAGAGAATCTGCCAAAGCCCTTAACATCAAAGGTATGGTTGCAGCAATGACGGAAAAGGATGAGCTCATGCAGCATCTCGCCCCCGTTGAAATAATAGATGAGAAGGATAAATCAATAGCATCCCTTATCCGACAGGAAAACCGCAGAAATGCTTTTTTATTTAAATCAACCCTTGGCTGGATAAGGGATACGATGGTCTTTTTAGGCCAAAAAAGTGTAGCGTCAACATACTCCCAAACCGCATATGCCGTTACCTCACAGGTAAACGGCAGACTTCTTTCAGGCAGGATCTGATATGGCCGGACTCTTTGACTCACTCAATTCAGCCAGGACATCTCTTGAGGTTAACCAGAAATCTATAGAGATTATCGGCAATAACATTTCTAATCTCAACACCGAAGGTTATTCCAGGCAAAAGGCTTTGCTCAGCACCTATCCCGCCATGAATTTCGGTGATTTCTTTATTGGCCAGGGTGTGAAAATTTCTGACGTCAGCAGGGAGCATGATGTTTTCATCGATCGACAGATAAAACAAAAATCTGTAGAGTTTGGTTTTCAAGATGCGCTGAATCGCCCTCTCTCAGACCTTGAACGAGTTTTTAACGTTTCGAATGACAATATTTCTACTGATATAGATACTTTTTTTGACTCCTGGCAAAAGCTCTCCGCCGATCCTGGTGACACGGTGCTGCGCAACAACGTCATTCTGCAGGGCCAGGTTCTGGCAGCCGGTTTTAACAATACAGCCAACGAACTCAACACCATCAAAAGCAGTATCGATGATTCCATTGTTTCCAGGATAGAATCTGTCAACATGCAGATGCAAGAGATTGCAGAGTTGAACGATCGTATTTACAGCATTGAAATTCATGGTCAAACTGCCAACAGTGCCCGAGATCAAAGGGACTTACTTGCCAAAAGCCTCGCAAAATCATTGGGAGCTCAATCATATGAAGACTCTAAAGGGATGCTGGCTGTACACCTCCCGGGAGGGCTGCCTCTGGTCCAAGGCACTATGTCAATGTCCATCAGCGCAAATATTTCCGGTTCTTCTCTTAATCTTCAGCTGAAAGCCGGTGGTGTTACACGAGATATTGGATCTCACAATATGGGTGGGGAATTTGCTGGTCTGTTGGATATTCGAGATAACTTTATTCCTGAACTTAACAGCGAGATCGATAAGCTGGCCTACGAACTGAGTGTACAGATTAATCTTCAGCATCAGGCCGGTGGCAGTCTCGATTCGACCACTGGTAATCTTTTCTTCAGTATGCCGCCAGGTTATGTTGCAACAGAATATGCGGGTGCAGCGAGACAGATGAGTGTTGTAATAACTGATCCTGTAAAAATTGCGGCAGGTGCGACGCCGGATCCAGGCCCTCCCCCGACTACAGTTGCACCAGGGGATAACAGAAATGCACTTACTCTTTCAAATATCGGAGATAATTATCTGATAGATGGGACTGACAGCTTCAATTCCCTTTACGCAAAAATTGTTGCCACCGTTGGTATTGAAAGTAGCCAGAATCAACTTTCCCTCAAAGGTGCCAAAGATGCCCTGGTTCAGCTTGAAAATTTCAGAGATGGCCTTGTAGGCGTGTCACTGGAAGAAGAGATGATCAGCCTTATTCAGTTTCAGCGCGGTTTTGAGTCATCGGCAAAATTCCTCTCTACTGTCGATGAAATGATGGGTACAATAATTAACCTAAAAAAATAACACTGGCCCAGCGGGTGAAATATGAAAGTGACCGAGAATACCACTTACAGGTTAATGAAGTCAAACCTTGAACGGATCACAACCGAATTACTCGACCTGCGAAACCAGGGGGCTACCGGTCTCAAACTTAACAGACCATCCGATGATCCCGGGGCAGTTCGCCCTGTACTCACGACCAGAACACAACTGCAGCAGAATGAGCGTTATCTTGATACTACCGGACATGCCGGCGATAAAATGGCTGCTACTGATGGTTTCCTGGCTGAGGTGGAAAATATTCTCGTCAGGGTAAAAGAGATTGCAATTAACTCTGTAAATGGAGCCATGGGTCCATCTGATCAGGCAAATCTGGCAGACGAAATAGCAGGGCTGAAAGATCGACTGCTTGCTTCTTCCAACGCTATTATTGATGGAAAATACATTTTTGCCGGATTTAAAGAAAAAACCAGACCGTTCACCGAGAATCCAGCCTATGATCCTGCACTTTACGATGCAACTGACATTACGACCTGGCCTTATCAGTATAATGGTGATCATAATAGAACAGAGTTAGAAATTACACCCGGTGAGTTTCTCGAAGTAAACCTCACTGGAAATGAACTTTTTATGGGCATCAGCAACCAAACTGCTGCCACGGGTTCAACGGATCCTCAACATGGACCAGCGTCCGCCGATCTCTTTTCAGTGCTTACGCGTATGGAGGAAGCTGTTCGTGCCGGCAACGTCGATAATATCAGCGGGCCAGGCGGATCAATACAAGCTCAGATGGCTAATCT
>DEIL01000253.1:0-13625 GCA_002352445.1 Desulfobulbaceae bacterium UBA2775 | reverse complement strand
TGCACCAGCAGGATGCAAGAATCGATCTGGAACAGATACTTTCAAGATATCAGGACGCGGATATGATTGAGGTGTTTAACGACATATTAAAACAGGAAACGGCTTTTCGTGCGGCACTTAATATAAGTTCCAGGGTTTCAGACATTTCAATTCTTGATTATTTTTAGCAGTCCTGGAGTTATCAAAGGCTGATACTATACGGAGTTCTTAATGCTGGTCTTAACCAGAAAAATCGGTGAAGGTTTAATCATCGGTGATGATATTACTATCAAAATTATCGAAATCAAAGGCGGTGCAGTCCGTATCGGCATTGACGCACCTCTGGATAAGAAAATTCATCGGCAGGAAGTTTATGATCGCATGGCTGAAGAGAACCGCAACGCTGCAAACTGGGACATAACTGTTCTAGACTCCCTCTGTACAAACTTTACCAGGGATAAAAAAGAAAATGAAAAAGATTGAAACCCGATTTGGGCAGGTCGAATATGAGCCGGCCAATCTCCTCCACTTCCCTGCAGGTTTAATAGGATTTCCAACCCTGCATGATTTTATTGTAATGCCAAACAAGAAGAAAGGACCTCTCTTCTGGATTCAGGCCATCGATGATACTGAGATTGCCTTTGTTCTTACCGACCCAACCAACTTCTTTCTTGATTACAGCATAACACCCGATGAGACAGAAAGAAAACAGCTGCAAATTGATGCTGAGGAACCCTGTTTTATCCTTTCGGTTGTCACTGTTCCACCGGATCAAAAAATCAGTATGAATCTTGCCGCACCAATCATTTTCGCCCCTTCAACCAACAGGGCAATCCAGGTTATCCTTGAAGATTCTTCATATGAATCGAAAACCTTCCTGCCGAACGCTTAAAAGCAACCTCCATCTTTTCATCCAATCGTGTACTTTTATCTAAAGAACAGGTGCTGAACTGCCGACAAGATATGAAACTGATAACTGTATTATTACAGTTAATCAAGCTGACCTGTCAATAATCATCCACTATCATAACAGTAGAAGGAGGGCAATTACAGAAATCCAACGTTCAGTAGTTAAAAAGTAGTTTTGTATTTCCGGGCAAGGACGCCCACTGTTACAAATTCATGGAGGAATCTAACATGGCATTAACACTAAACACAAATATCGCTTCTTTAAACGCCCAGCGTCATCTTGGCAAAACTCAGGTTGCTCTGGACAGAGCAATGGAGCGCCTTTCGTCAGGACTCCGAATCAACAGTGCCAAGGATGATGCAGCCGGTCTTGGTATCTCCAACCGTATGACTGCACAGATTCGCGGCTTAAACCAGGCCGCACGAAATGCCAATGATGGTATCTCCCTGGCGCAAACCGCAGAAGGTGCCTTGCAGGAAAGCACTAATATTCTGCAGCGGATACGTGAACTTGCTATTCAATCCGCTAATGATACAAATAGCGCAGCTGATCGTACTTCTCTGCAAGCCGAGGTAACTCAACTTATTGACGAGGTAGATCGCATTGCCACAACAACTCAGTTCAACGGCAGGAATTTGCTGGACGGTTCCATGACTGGTGCAACCTTTCAGGTTGGTGCCAATGCCGGGCAGGTTATAACCTTCAGTATCGGCGATGCACAAACTGCTGCCCTTGGTCTGGCAGGCACTGATATCAGTGATGTAGCCGGTTCTACAGCAGCAATTGCCGCAGTAGATACTGCTATGAATACGATCGATGGTATCAGAGGCGGCCTGGGTGCTGTCCAGAACCGTTTTGAGTATACCATTGCTAATCTGAACAGTGTTTCTGAAAATCTCTCCGCCGCCCGTTCCAGGATTCTTGATGCGGATATCGCTAGGGAGACATCAGAGATGACAAGAAACAGTATCCTGCAGCAAGCCGGGGTTTCGATTCTGGCTCAAGCCAATCAAACTCCTCTGCTGGCAGTATCTCTATTGGGGTAGACCGGAGTAAACGGTAAGTTTCACATAAGGGGTTGATGAGTGACCCCTTATGTGAAACCAACAGACTTGATTTAATGGTTTCACAGGAGAAGACTCATGAATGTTGAAGCGATGAATACAGCTGGAAACACTCTTCCTCGATTATCAGATAGTGCTGAAAAAATTGATTCCGACCGTAAGGTAAAAGAAGATATTTCTCAGGAACCTCAAACTGATAAAAACCAAATTGCCCCAGAGGAACTACTCAAGCAGATCAAAAATCTTACCGAAGATGGCCTGTACAGTGTGCGTTTTGAAAGAGATGAGATAGGCGATCAACTGGTAGTCAAAATAGTTGACCGTAACACCGATGAGTTGATTCGCCAGCTACCCGCAGAGGAACTACTGAACATCAGAGCTGTTCTTGATGACCTGCGCGGTAATATTGTAAATACCAGAAGTTAATTTTGATGGCCTCGTATATCGAACCTCTCGAAGTTTACGCTTATCGGACTTAGCCATCTGGAACTTCGAATAACTTTTTTACGAGTTTATTAATTTTTTCCGGGACAGAAAATCTGCTTTCGGGAAGTGGGAGGTAGCTATGACTATAACATTCAGCGGCCTGGCAACAGGATTGGATACCAATTCCATCGTCTCCGAGTTGATGTCATTGGAGCGGCAGCCACTCATGCGCATGGAAGCTGATAAGACATGGCTCAACAACCGGTTAGACGCTTATAGTATATTTGACACTAAACTGAATAATTTTCTTGCAAGTGTCAAAGATCTCGATGCGGCAAGCGATTTCCACCCCAGCACTATTAATGTTACCGAATCAGGTCTATTTACAGCCTCCGGCACCACCGATGCCTTACCCGGCAGCAACTACCAGATCGAAGTAATGGCCCTTGCCCAGGTACAAAAAAATGTTACCACTGGATTCAGTGATAGAGGAATTGATCAGTTTGGTCATGGAACTTTATCAATCACCGTTGACGGAGTTCCTCAAAATATAGCTATCTCAGCTGGAAATGGTTCCCTGGAAGGCGTCATGACGGCGATTAATAATGGTGGCACCGGTATTTCTGCAACTATTATTAATGACGGTACTGCAGCCCCCTATCGTCTTGTACTGACTGGTGCTGACTCTGCAACAACATTCAGCGTGGATGTCTCCAATCTTTCCAATGGTGATCTGCTCACTCCTGCAGGCGAACCGCTGATGATGACTCAGGCAGCGACCAGGGCTCATATCAGAGTTGATAATATCGATATCTACAGCGCCAATAACACCATATCCCTGGCAATTCCCGGTGTTACCATCAATCTGCTTAAGGCTGAACCCGGAACCAGGACTGGAATGAATGTAAAACTTGACGAACAAGTCATCAAAGAACAGATCCAGGCCTTTGTTAACGGCTATAACGATACTGTTGCTTTTGTTACCGGTCAATCCGTCATCAACGGCTCAGAGGGTGGAATTCTTGCAGGAGATTCCGGCTTAAGTTCTATCAAGAGACATCTGCAGGATATGCTGACGACCAGGGTAAATAATTCCGGGTCATTTAATTACCTGTCACAATTAGGTCTTGAAACCCAGCGAGACGGAACCCTGAAGATAAACGACAAGGTGCTGGATTCTGCTCTTCAGGAAAGTCCTGATGACGTGGAGGCTATGCTGGTTGGCCAGACAACTGCTCCGGGAGTTGCAACCCGGTTTAAAGAATACCTTGAAAGTCTTACCAGTTCAGTTGATGGATTTCTTGCAGGACGTAAGGAGAATACCTATTCCAATCTGAAACGAATTGATAACAGAATTGCTCAGACGGAGGTACGGCTGGAGCATAAGGAAAACGCAATGCGTGCCAGGTTTACGGCTCTTGAGCAATTGATTAGTGGCATGAATGCACAGTCTAACTTTTTGGGTCAGCAGATGGATATGTTGAATAATATGATGACAGGTAATAAATAATGAACTCTTATATGCACCAATACAGAGACAACCAGATCCAAACTGCATCTCCTGAACAGATCCTGATCATGCTCTATGACGGGGCGATCCATTTCTGCCGACAGGCAATCCAGGCAATGGATGCAGAAGAGAAGGTTGTCCAGGCTGAAAAAATCAGCCGTACCATGGCAATTGTTTGTGAATTCTCCAATAGTCTTGATCATGGAATTGGCGGGCGCATTGCTGCAGAACTTGATGCCCTTTACGGTTTTATGATCCGGGAACTTACCCGGGCCAACATGGAGGGAGATGCCAGGGCTTTGGAAACTGTGGAAAACCTGCTGACCGGACTGCGCGACACATGGATTGAAGCGGCAGGGATCTATACGAAAGAGCGGCAGAAGCTGTGCAAAACAACTGGCAGCAGAATTGCTGCAGCACTATAGAGGAGCAATAATGTCCGGATTGAATGCGCAGACTGAAAAGCTTCTTTCCATCTCGGTTGAACAGTACCGAGAACTCTTACAACATGCTGAAAAGTTATTACAGACACTGGATAACTGCAACTACTCTAAAATACCTGCTCATGCTGATAAACTGCAAAGATTACAGAATGTAGCCAGTCAGCAGGATAAAATGCTGCTGACACTGTTCAGAGATAATCCACCTGCCTGGGAAGAACATGCTCTCTACCGCAAACGTCAACAGTTTATCAAATCGATTCTCAAACTTAACAAACAACTTATGCCGAAGATTCGGAGTACAATGGCCGTCACTTCTGCTGAACTCAATAAATTGCGTGGTGGACGAACCGCTCTTGCCGGATATACTTCACACTATACCACTCATCGTGGTATCCGCGGAGTAGGTTAAAATCAGGAAGGAACAGCCGAAACAAAAATACTCTCCCCTGTTAGCGGCCTCATTTCAAACAGGCCGTTTTTGTATTGTAATAAAGTAGCGATGAAGTTATTTTTCTATAGCGTGCTGCTATTATACTCTCATCTGTTAAATATCCGTAACCCGCTTCCCCCTTAAAACAATATGACCTTTGATATTAAAACATTAGAAAGTATCCCCAACGGTAAACCGGTTAGAATTTTCCTCCCATTAAAAAAAGGCCCCGAACTTTACAGGGCCCAATGTGTTTATCTGAAAAGTGATCCTCCTGAGTTGAACCTCCTTTTTGAACTTGGTGTTCTCCCTGTTGAGGATATTTCACTCTCTCGAGCCAGCATAATAAGTATCGACATGGGGGGACCAACTGTATCACTCGAGGCAATGATACAGAAAATAAAAAATCCCCAAACTCTGCAAATGATCGTAAAAAAATCCATCACTCATGATGAGATGCGTGAATTTTTCAGAGTTGACGCCACCGCAAAGATTATCAGTAAATCATTTCAAACTGAACTTTTCGAAGATAAAAACGAAACCTGGTCAATAGAAGGTAAGACCATTGATATCAGCGGCAACGGTGTCCTGGCCTTCTTTCCGGAGGAACCTCCTGCTGATAAACAGGTTCGCCTTGAAATAACTATCCCTCTGGCTGAACCTGAAACCGTTACACTGCTTGCACATCAGGTGCGTTCAATTAAATTAAGCGATGAACGTTTTGAGGCCGCTTATCATTTTGACGATATCTCTGTAGAGGATAGAGACAAAATTATTGGCTGTTGTCTTCATATTCAGAGAAAATTATTGCGTCTTAAGGTACAGGTAAAAGACAGATAGTTGACGAAAAAAGTGATGGATTGCTGTTGTAGAGGTTTAAGGATTATTCTCTTTCAGTCGATACATACACATGGTTACTATCACTCCACCAACCTTTATTCCCCCTATCGGTCCGACCACATCGCAATCAGGGGATCGAAACAAGGGAGAAAATTTCTCGAAACCTGGCCAGCTTCTCAATGCCATGGTGCTCGAGACGAAAGGAGCAAACCGCTTTTTGCTGGATATTTCCGGCCAACGCCTCACCGCTGAATCTCAAGCTGCACTCGCTCCCGGCCAAACTCTGCAACTCCAGGTAGTAAAGACTACTCCCCAAATTGAACTGAAAATAGTTACCAGCACACCTGATCAGTTTTTTGGCAGGTCAATTACACTTCTCGGGAAAAATATTGACCTGACGGAACTCTTTCAAGCCTTCAAACAACAGACACCTTCACCCATCAGCACCCTACCCCCACCAACCAGAAATATATTGAATAACTTTCTTGCGCTCCAGCAGGAATTTTTGTCTGACAAAAATGGGGGCCAGGTTATAAAGCGACTCATTGATCAACTTGGATTGGGCTTTGAAAATGCACTGGCCAGAGGAGATAAAGCTGCGGCCGGCAGCAGTTTAAAGGCGGCATTGCTGGACATCGCCAATATCTTTCAAAACGTAGAAAACATCGCAGAATCTACCACCAGACTCCTTACTATTATTGAGCTGTTTCAACTTGCTCAGCTCCACAGCCAGAGCGACAGACAGTTTATCCTGCCGCTTCCTTTACCTTTTATTGAACAAGGCTACCTGCTCGTCAAATATAATGATGGCAACAAGTCAGGCAACAGGGACAGCAATTTAGAGAAACGTTTTTCCCTTCACCTGACTATGGCAGAGCTGGGAAATATACAGATTGATTTTTTGAAAACAGAGGATGTACTCTATATTCGTTTTCGCACAGATTCACAGGAAAAAGCTGATTTTGCTGCTCTATACAGTGAACAGCTTAAAAGTGCAGTTAGCGGAACAGGTCATATCAACCTCTCATTTTCGGCAGATGCCCCTGACCCGATAGCTGATTTGATACAACACCTGATCCCGGAAGGAAATTCTATAATCAACACCAAAGCCTGAAATATGGAAAAACGAAATCAGATCACCAAGGCAGTAGCTCTTGTTTACGATGAAAAGGAATCACGAACACCAAAGGTTGTTGCCGGAGGTCAAGGGACTATTGCAGAGAAAATCATCGAAACAGCCCGTGAAGCCGGTATTCATATCCAGGAAGATCCAAACCTTGTCGAACTACTCTCGAAGGTCCCTGTCGGTGATGAAATACCTGTAGAGCTTTATCAGACTGTAGCTGAAATACTGGCTTTTGTTTATCAGATCAACGAGAAATTTAAAGAAAAGATAGGATAACAGGGGCATGATCTACAAACAAAAGGGGATACAGCGACGATGCTGTACCCCTTTTTGTTTGTAAACTGGCGGAGCGGACGGGACTCGAACCCGCGACCTCCGGCGTGACAGGCCGGCATTCTAACCAACTGAACTACCGCTCCAACAAGCTTTACTTCTGTGGTGGGCGGCACAGGGCTTGAACCTGTGACCCTCGGCTTGTAAGGCCGATGCTCTCCCAACTGAGCTAGCCGCCCATCGATTTCGAAACGTGAGAGATTGTTTACCAACTTCCCTCTTCTACGTCAAGCAAAATCAGTTTTTAAATAGCGATTTTCCCTCCGTTGACACAAGGGCATGTTCAAGGACTTCGTCCATATGGTTTACCACCTCAATTACCAGTGATTTCCTTATTTTGACGGGAACATCGTTAAGATTCCGTTCATTATCTTTGGGGATCAGCACATGGGTAATATTCCCTCTTTTGGCGGCAAGCAGTTTCTCTGTAAGTCCACCTATGGGAAGCACCCTCCCCCGCAAGGTTATTTCTCCGGTCATTGCAAGATTGTGTTTTACAGGAGTCTTAATAAGTGCTGAAACCAGTGTTGTCGCGATAGTAATACCTGCAGACGGACCATCTTTTGGAATCGCTCCTTCAGGGACATGAATATGGATATCAAGCTTCTGATAAAAATCTTCATCAAGTCCTAATAAAGCTGCCCTTGACCGCACATAGCTGAGTGCCGCCTGAGCTGATTCCTGCATCACATCACCAAGTTTTCCGGTAATAATCAATTTTCCGGAGCCGGTCATAAGTGTTGCTTCAATCTGCAATAACTCTCCCCCTACCTGGGTCCATGCAAGGCCGGTGGTAAGACCTATCTCATCATTTTCTTCCGCTAACCCATATCTGAACTTCGGTGTGCCCAGATATTTCTGTATCGACTGGACACTGATCCTATACTTTTTGCTTTTCAGCTTCTTTTTCAATTTGTCCCGGGCGATTTTCCTGCAAAGGGACGCAATTATCCGTTCTAGACTTCGGACACCTGCTTCTTTGGTATAGCGACGTATAATCTCAAGGATTGCGCCGCTGGTGAGCTGAATATCATCCTCTTTAAAACCATTTTCCTCAAGCTGCTTGGGGATAAGAAATCCTTCCGCAATTTTCTGCTTATCCTCTTCGGTGTAGCCACTGAGCTCGATGATCTCCATCCTGTCTTGTAGCGGCACTGGGATACCGTGAAGATTATTTGCGGTGGTGATAAAAAACACCTCTGACAGGTCATAATCTATATCCAGATAGTGATCATTAAAAGCAACATTCTGTTCAGGATCAAGTACTTCAAGCAGAGCCGAAGAAGGGTCTCCACGGAAATCCATTGACATCTTATCTACTTCATCAAGACAAAACACAGGGTTGGCAACATTGACCTTCTGCATTGACTGAATTATTTTTCCGGGCATTGCACCAATGTAGGTACGTCTGTGTCCCCTTATCTCAGCCTCATCCCGCACTCCCCCTAAGGAAAGCCTGGCGAACTTTCTTCCGATTGCGCGGGCAATGGATTTACAGACAGAAGTTTTACCAACCCCTGGAGGCCCGACAAGGCAAAGTATAGGTCCTTTTATTCTCTTTACCTGAGCCTGGACTGCCAGATACTCCAGAATACGTTCTTTTGGTTTGGCCAGCCCGTAATGATCCTCATCGAGGATCTTTTCAGCCTTATTTATATCAATTTTTGATCTGGATTTTTTGTGCCAGGGCAGGCTGACAATACAGTCTATATAATTTCGAACAACCGTTGTCTCAGCAGACATGGGTGGCATGCTTTTGAGCTTCTTCAGCTCTTTTAATGCCTTATCCTTAGCAAGAACCGGCATTTTTTTGGAATTGATTGTTTCCTCCAGTTCACCCATTTCGTCAAGACCATCCTCATTCTGCCCTATCTGGCCCTGGATTTCCCGCACCTTCTCACCAAGATAATAGTCCCGCTGGGTTTTCCCCATACGCATTTTTACCTTAGCGTTGATCTCTTTCTCAAGCTCTGCAAGTTCAATTTCCCGATGGAGAATGTTAAGAACTTTTTCCATACGTAAATTGAGCGGTTCGATCTCAAGGATCGACTGTTTCTCATCACTTTTCAACGGCAGATGCGAACAGATGATGTTGAGCAATTTAAAGGGATTTTCAATAGCTTTTACCGAGTTGATCACCTCTTTCGCAATTTTCCGGTCGGTTGCTGCAAATTTTTCGAAAAATTTCCTCAACTCACGTTCGTACACGGTCAGCTCTTCAATTCCTTCAAAACCACCGATATCTTCTTCAACTTCTGCCTGCAAAAACTTGTCGTTCGGAACATAAGAGATAATTTTTGCCCTCGCCTTCCCCTCAACCAGAGCTTTGATCGTTCCGTCAGGAAGGCGCAGCAATTGCATGACTGTGGCCAGAGTACCTACACCATGAAGATCATCAGGGTTGGGTTCATCTACAGTAGATTTTTTCTGTGTTACCAGGAGGATATCCGTCTTTTTATCCATTGCATCCTCAAGAGCCTGGATAGACTGTTTCCTCCCGACTACAAGTGGTGCAACCATATGAGGAAAAATGACAATGTCCCTTAATGGCATCAATGGGTAAAGTTTCGTCACGAAATCTCCTTAAATATATCATCCGAATAAATCGGAACTTTTAAAATCCTTGGGAAAGCACCTTCAAGAAATTTTGTTCTGCCATCAGCTCTAGAAGGTTGTCCGAGAATAAGTATTTTGTTCAAAATCGAGGTTTTCCAAAAAAATACGCACAACCATATACATGATATTGCGAGCATTATTTTTTTGGAAATAACGAAGAGTTTGGGCAAAATCCATTCTCAGACAGGCTCCTCGCTGATAAGTGCCTACAGCCTATCTACATCAAAAATTTCTTTATTCAGGCGGTTTTCAACTGAGTCCCGGCACCATTCTGATAGAGAACTACCGGGTATTCTCCATTAGTTATAACCTGTTTATTTATGACACATTCCTGCACATCTTTTTTAGACGGCAGATCATACATTACATCAAGCATAGCCTCTTCCATAACAGATCTAAGACCACGGGCTCCGGATTTCCTCTTCATTGCCTGGTGTGCAATTGCGACCAGCGAACCTTCGGTGAACCGGAGGTTTATTCCATCAAACTCAAAGAGTTTCTGGTACTGTTTTACAAGGGCATTTTTAGGTTCTTTCAGGATACGAATCAGATCACTTTCGTCCAGCTCATCCATCGTGGCAATAACCGGCAGCCGGCCAACCAGTTCGGGAATAAGGCCAAACTTCAGCAGATCTTCCGCTTGGACAGAAGCCAGAAGTTCTCCCAGTTTCTTTTTTCCATCGTCCATTACCTTTGCACCAAACCCAATCGATTTTTTCCCCTGTCTACGCTTTACCACCGCATCAAGTCCTACAAACGCACCACCGCATATAAAAAGAATGTTAGTAGTATCTATCTGGACAAGTTCCTGCTGTGGATGCTTTCTGCCGCCCTTAGGCGGTACCGAAGCAACAGTTCCCTCAATAATTTTAAGCAGAGCCTGCTGCACACCTTCTCCGGAAACATCCCGAGTGAGTGAAGGACTATCTGATTTCCTGGCTATCTTATCAATTTCATCAATATAAATGATGCCCCGCTGAGCCTTATCCACATCATAGTCAGCTGCCTGCAGAAGGTGAACCAGGATATTTTCAACATCGTCACCTACATAACCGGCTTCTGTTAAAGTTGTAGCGTCAGCCATGCAAAATGGGACATTCAACACCTTAGCCAGTGTCTGGGCAATAAGAGTTTTCCCACAGCCTGTTGGTCCAATCAAAACAATATTTGATTTTTGCAGTTCAACGGAATCATCCTCATCGTGAGGAGCATCGATCCGTTTGTAGTGATTGTGAACTGCGACCGAGAGAACCTTTTTAGCGTATGGCTGACCTATGACATAATCTGCAAGATGTGCATTAATTTCCATCGGTTTCAGAGAGATCAGGCCATCAGTTTCTGATATTTCATCCCCGGTTCCTTCCTGATCAATAACGATCTCATTGCAAAGTTCAATGCATTCGTCACATATAAAAACATCAGGGCCTGCAATAAGCTTTTCAACTTCTTCCTGATTTTTCCCACAGAAGGAACAGTTGCAATCCGCCCCTTTATTATCTATATCATCCATACTAATCTTCCTCACCTAACTCTTCCCTGTTAGTCAGCACCTTATCTATAATACCATATTTCTTCCCTTCCAATGGGCTCATGAAATTATCACGTTCGGTGTCAACACTGATTTTCTTAATAGTGTGTTTGGTATGGTGGGCTAGAATCCGATTAAGATCTTCCCTCATGCGCAGTATCTCTTTCGCATGAATATCAATATCTGTCGCCTGTCCCTGAAATCCTCCCATTGGCTGGTGAATCATTATCCTGGCGTTAGGAAGGGAATATCTTTTCCCATGAGTACCTGCCGCGAGTAGAAGCGCACCCATGGACGCAGCCTGTCCCATACAAAGTGTGGCAATATCACATTTGATATACTGCATGGTATCGTAAATGGCTAAGCCTGCTGAGACAGACCCACCTGGAGAATTGATATAAAAAGTAACATCCTTTTCAGGGTCTTCAGCTTCAAGAAAAAGAAGCTGTGCAACAATCACATTGGAGACATCATCATTTACTCCACTGCCAAGAAAAATAATCCTCTCCTTTAAAAGACGGGAATAAATGTCATATGCACGCTCTCCTCGAGGACTTTGCTCAACAACCATTGGTACAAGATTCATAAGTCTCACTCTCCTGGTCCCGTAAAACAGGACTCTATCTATACCCCTCGAGGGGTAGAAAAAACAAAAATATTTATATGCTGTTAAAACGACTCGACTGCAACAGGCAATGAGCCATATGCAGTCGTTTTTCTCTACAATCTGCCCTGCCGTACCCGATGAGGCTCCTCACCGGGTAGGCAAACTATAAGTCCTTTCAGGTCAGAAGCAAATGACGATCACTCAGTTTTGCTTTCTTCTGCAGCCTTAACTTCTTCTATGGCCTTACCTTCTTCTTTCTCGCCAGCAGGTGGATCAATAAAGGAGCTCTCTTCTCTCAAAAAGTTAAGAATCTTTTCATTGAGCAATTCGTTCATAAATGGCAGCAGATCGTCCCGGTTCTGAAAATATTCCTTCACCTTGGCAACTTCCATATTATACTGATCACCGATACGCTTAAATCCACGATCCATGTCTTCATCAGCCACTTTTATCTCTTCATCTTCCGCAATCTTCTTTAAAATAAAATCACCCCGAACCCTTTTTACGGCCGTTTCTTCGTTCTGTTCAGCAAGCGTTTCTCTGCTGAGTCCGGCAGCCTCAAGGCTCATACCATTCTGTTCAAACTGCTGTTCTGTCTGCTTGATCATCTGCTCAATTTCAAAAGCAACCAGACGCTTAGGTACTTCAAAATCATGATTATCAAGGAGCTTCTGCATAACTCTGTCGGTCATAGTGCCCTGGGCACTTTCTTCTTTTTCCTTACTCCGTCGTGCTAGAATTGAAGCTTTCAATTCATCAAGAGAGTTAAATTCCTCGCCTGCATCTTTTGCAAATTCGTCATCAATATCTGCAAGAATACGCTCTTTAATGTCTTTTACAGTTATACGAAATTCTATCTTTTTTCCTTTAAGGACAGGATTTGGATGGGCTTCAGGAAACTCAACATCATGGTTAGCCTCCGCATCTTTTTTCATACCAACAAGCTTTTCTTCAAACTCTTTTCCCATGTTCCCGGAGCCGACATCAACAGAGTAATCTTCATTTTTGACCTGCGCCATCGGTTTATCGTTATGGTAACCCTGAAAATCAACAATGACGACATCGCCTTCCTGAACTTCCCTGTCATCGACTGATTGAAGTGCAGCCATACTCTTCTGCATCTCTTCCAGTTCAGCCTGTACTTCTTCCCCGGCAACGACAATATCGACTTTTTCCACCTCAAGTCCCTTATATTGTCCAAGCTCAAATTCGGGCCTGATATCAACATCGGCTACGAAAGTAAAAGAACCATCATCATTGAATTTAACACTCTGGACTTCAGGGTGAACAACAGGTTCTATCCCCTCTTTCTCAATGGCCTGAAAATAATTATCCTGAACCAGTTTTTCGCTGGTCTCTGCTTCTACCTGTGGTTTAAACTGTTTAACTATAATTGAGCGAGGTACTTTACCGCGACGGAATCCCTTCATCTTGGATTCTCTCTTCAGCTTATCGTATGCCTTATTCAACTTGGGCTGAACATCTTCCTCTGGTAACGTAACTGTGATCTTCCTGGTCAGTCCACTGGTTTCTTCAACATTTACTTCCATCGATTACCATCCTTTCGTTTAGTGCCTTACTCCAGAACTTCTGTCAAAAAAACAAGAAATCCAGGAAGGTCATTTAAAATTATATCGTTGAATAGATTTCCATGGCACTTATCCAAGCATTCTAAAATTCCGATTTATTCGGGTTAGTACCTTAGAAATCTCTCTCGAAGTCTTCGCTTATCTTTTTAGTACCTTACTCCTAAAGTTCTGTAATAAAAAACAAGAAACTAAGGAGTGTATTTTGAAATTATGTGGTCACATAT
>DEIL01000203.1:20472-21061 GCA_002352445.1 Desulfobulbaceae bacterium UBA2775 | reverse complement strand
TCTTCATGTTCACTTGTGTCGGGGCAAAGGATCCTTTCAGCAGATCCGTTCGGGTCACGGCTCCTATCATGCCGGGGATCTTGATAATTTCTTCCGCCACCGCCGTTTCAACCTCAGCAACGCTGTATTTGGTTTTTTTGATTTCCTCTTCATTCAGATAGACGTAGGGGTGTTCATAAAGCCGAATCACATCTTCGGGCACTCCCAGCCGGGCCTTAAGGGCATTCCGGATGGTGCCTTGTACAATCGTTTCCGAGGTGAGACGGCCCACCTCAAATCCCAGGTTCTGCAGGTATTCCGGAGCCTCACACATGCCGTGATCAGCCGATAGAATGATCAGGGTCCGGTCGAGTCCGACCTGCTCGTCTATGAACCGGAATAGATCCGCCAATAAACGGTCAACGCGCAACACGTTGTCCTCAGCCTCAAGACTCGATGGCCCGAATACGTGACCGATATAGTCAGTTACGGAAAAACTGATCGCCATAAAGTCGGTGTGTTTGCCCTGTCCTAACTTTTCTTCTTTAATCAGCGTCTTGGCAAAGTCCGCCGTCAGCTCATCCCCGAATGGGGTGGCTATCAGTGATGC
>DEIL01000203.1:0-20347 GCA_002352445.1 Desulfobulbaceae bacterium UBA2775 | reverse complement strand
TATTGGTCAGCAAACTTTTTAATGTTCCACTGTTTGACCCAGCCAGGATGTTCCTGGTAGTAATAGGTGCTGCTGGTAAAGGACCCATCACTTTTGGAATACCAGAAGGCCTTTCCGGTGTGCCCACCCGGAAGGATCGCGCCACGGTCCTTTATGGACACGCTGAACATCCTGGATTGACCGTTGTTGGAGATCATCAGTTCATCGCCAATGGTGGAAGACAATAAATTAGTGGGCGCTCTGCCTTTTCCCTTTGCCGGTTCTTTGCCGATCATCGGATAACGGTCATCCTCACAATTGTAAATGACTTTTCCCTTATCCATGTCAAACCAGTTGCCGGCGACAATGCCGTTATGCGCGGGGTAGGTGCCAGTAAAAAGCGCTGCATGACCGACGGGCGTCTCGGTATCGGCATGTTGAAAATGAGCGTTGATGTAATGGGTTCCCTTCTCCATGAGATATCGGAACCCGCCTTCTCCCAATCGATCCTTATACCGCATGGGAAAATCGCCGCGCATCTGGTCTACCGTGATCTGGAGGACAAGCCGGGGTTTTTCTAACGTGGTGGATGGTGCCACCGGGGACGGATTCTGCGCGTGAACCTGCGCGAGGGAAAATAATGAAATTCCTGTAATAAACAGGGCTTGCAGAGTTCGGTGACGTTTTGATTGTGTATTCATAACTGATTCTCCGTTCCGGTTCAGCGGACGGCGCTTATGCGACGTCCGCTGAACCACTTGTTAATTCGTAACTCGCTTTCTCATTTGACGAGTTCAACTTCGCCAGGCTGCCATTCCTTGTCGAACCAGGGGTCCAACGGCCCATAAAGACGCAGTGCAATGAACCAGCCTTTTTCGGGCACCGTTTGAATCCAGTTAGCGTCCTTGCCCTTGGGTGCCTTCGGCGCAAAATACAGGTCAATCGAACCATCCTTATTTACGTTCAGTTTATGCCGCTGGTTATTTCGTCCCGGAAAGGGCTGGCCGGTCTGTAACTGCGATCGTGTTTGTGGGTCATAGACGACGATGGACTAAAAATCTTTTGCGGGAACATTAGCTGGGATGTTCAACTTGTAGGTTTTTGAACCGTCCATGTAGTTGCCGTTTTCGTCAAGATTGAGCAATGCATATTGCGAACCGGCCCCCACCATCTTATTGACCATGGCTGGGGTAATCACCGTCGCCATATAGTGAAACAAGACGCGCGCATCCAGATTGCGACCACCGGCACCACCATTTTTGAGGAATTCGTGGTGGCCGCCGACAAAACCGGTGTACCAATCAGAATCCTTGAAGAAATACGCTGTTTTATCACGGGGGTGGATCCAAATAGCCCTGGCCGTGGCGTTACCGACTGCAACCGCCTCCCCGAGGATCTTGCGCATGCGATCATCAGGTACAAATTTTTCGCCCTTTTCAATGCCAATCGAGGCAAACAGGCCTCGCAATTCAGGATTTATCAAACCCACCGGCTCTCTTTCGATGACATGAGCCAATTCATTATAGAACTCAAAATTGTTGGCATGAATGGTGTTAAACGGTTTTTCCGAGCCATTGAAGAACTTCATGGCTGGCGGATTGTCCGCTTTTTCCAATGGGTAGATTTTGATGCCATTGCAGAACATGGCGGAAGCGGCATCGGGCTTTCCATCGACCAGAAAGCCATGCAAGATCAGCCAGTTCACATAGCTGGGTGATTGGGTAACAAACATTTTCTCGGTTGAGCCATTGAAGTCTCTCTGGCATCAGGATTTAAATAATTGTACTTGCTCATCTGGTGATTCCTCTCGTGTCTAATGGCTGTCTGGGCTTTGGGTATATTCTTATTACGTTTTTTTTAACATTAATATCCCCAGTCGGCAGTTGTCACTAGTCTTTTTATGTTTGGAGTAAATTACCACGTTGAAGATATACATTAATTGTAAAGTTCAGGATTGTAAGTTCCTCCACCACCTTGACATAGTACCACAAAGTAGTATCTTTTCTTCCTAGGTAGCAGGGTACTTAATCCATTTGTATGCCTTGCTATTTCCACTGCAATTTTAAGTTAATGACAAGGAGGCTCGTTATGAAACTGACTCGAAAATCAGTAGGTTGTCATTTCTCCATCTTCTTACTTACCACGTTGTTTTTAACATTGATTAACAGCCCTGCTGTATCAACCGAATACCATGCCCTCAAGGGGGTTAACAACGTCAAAGCTGTCTTTGACGTAAGTATGGGATCTCCACAGAAAGCCAACCTTGTATTCTGGGCGGTCCGCAATGTGTACGATGATAAAAGTGTACGTGCATTGCCTGAACCTCCAGAGGTAGCTGTAGTTTTTCACGGCCCAGCGGTCAAAATGATCTCATCCAATCGTGATGGGGTCAGTGATGAAGAGAAAAAGGCTTTGGACGAATTTGCCGGTTTGGTACGGCAAATGAAGCAGGATGGAGTGAAGATGGAAGTATGTTTATATGCCGCTAACGTGCTCGGTGTAGATCCCGGCTCAATACTGCCAGAAATTGACCATGTTGGAAACGGATTCATCTCTGTTGCTGGTTACCAGTCCCAAGGGTACTCTGTGGTAGCTATTCCATGATTGGATGGACATCAGTGATTACCGCTTTGCTGGTAATGTTCTTACAAACATGAGAACCAGCCAGAAGAGTGAGGCAGAGTCAAAAGTGGCTCTGCCTTTTTAAGCTTCACATGAAAAGGGAAAGTTGTCAGAATTTCGCTGGTTCGAAGGTGATTTGCCCGATGCTGATGGCCAGTCGAGCTACACAGTTCTGTTTCAACCGGATTTGCCCTTTGTGCTACCCAGTGAAGCTAAGATATTATGGCGGTCCGCAGTACCGATTCTCGTTGATCAACCAATGTTCGACTCAGGGCCACCGCAGAGCGGGTACGTGCCTCAAGCTACTTATAAGGGTTCATCAGCAGAGACGGGCAGTGGACTCTTTTCACTACTCTCCGTGCGACACTACCCAGCAGAATCCTCTCAAGTCCCTTTGAGCCGTGGGTACCGATGATCAACAGACCTGCCTGCTCTTCCTCAGCAAATTTGACGATGGACTCGACAGTCTCACCTTGATTGACAATCCCGCTGATGTTTGAATATTTCTCTTTATTGTTTTCTATCAGGCCGGCCATCATGTCCGTGGTCTTCTCCACCTGTTCCAGGTTGAATTCTTCAAGGGATGGACTTGCCATCAGATACGCTGGTGCATAGAACTCCACCACATGAATAAAGCTTATATGTGCACCCAGTTTTTCTGCTATGTAGAGTGCGAAATCAACAAGTTTCCGGGTATGATCTCCCAAGTCCAGCGGTACAACAATCTTTGTGATTTCTTTCATGACTCCTCCCCCTTGGTTAATCGAATTTCAGCAGGTTAAATTGGCAGTCTCAACGTTGCAAATTTGCTGCCCCATAAGTGCATTCAACTCGATGGCGTTTTTTTCTTCTATTTCGTCAATATCGACCTCAAAGGTTTTATCTTATATGAGAACCTACAAAAAAACCGGGCTACCTTTCTCCAAGGCAGCCCGGCTATCCTGTAGACCCGTAGCTTTCCGTCCCTGTCTTACGACAAGTTTGGCTTTATCTTGCTTTTAAAAATATTCTTCTATCTAAATTATATGTGAAGAGATTGCTTCTGGTCAAGGAAACAGTTATAAAGCTTGACAAAG
Organism: Desulfobulbaceae bacterium UBA2775; assembly: GCA_002352445.1. Lineage (GTDB taxonomy): Bacteria > Desulfobacterota > Desulfobulbia > Desulfobulbales > Desulfocapsaceae > Desulfomarina. The sequence goes on along the minus strand of DEIL01000203.1, from coordinate 16,670 downwards.
AGCTTATACCCCGTCCTGCTAAATCTTGCTGGAGTACTATTCGCAAGTAAAACTCACTAACAGTCTCACGACCAGTTACAATATACTGTTGACACAGTACGACCTCAAAGATGTATGAACCACTAACACCCATGAAATGCATTTCACAACGAAACATGAAAGTAATGTACCCGGGATTCAGAAGAGTGATGCCAAACGTCCTCGCAGGCTCGCTTACCTGTTNNCAGCACATGACTTTCATATAAATCAATTATATGTAAAAAAGATTGTCTCGGTCAAGCCACCAGCGCAGCATCGGGTGCTAAAAAGTGCCGCTTTGCTCGAATTTGGAGATTAAAATGAAGCAATATCTGGAATTATGCCGGCGTGTAATAGAAACTGGCGAATGGATTGAAAATAAGCGAACAGGTAAGCGATGCCTTACGGTCATTAATGTAGACCTGGAATACGATGTCAGTGACGGAGAACTGCCGGTATTAACCACTAAAAAACTTTTCTGGAAACCGGCCATTGCAGAGATGCTGGGCTACCTCAGAGGTTATACCAATGCTGCTGATTTTCGAAAGATAGGCTGCAATACCTGGAATGCAAATGCCAATGAAAATTCAGTGTGGCTGGATAATCCGCTTCGTAAAGGTACAGATGATATGGGCCGGTGTTATGGCGCCCAGGGTCGGGACTGGCGTAATCCCGAAAACAAATCCATAGATCAGTTACTCAATGTCTACAATGATCTTCGACAGGGTATTGATAATCGCAGTGAGATAATGACATTCATGAATCCGGGTGAACGGGATCGTGCCTGCCTGAACTCCTGTATGCACACTCATACCTTCAGCATTCTCGGAGACAAGTTATATTTAACCTCCTATCAGCGCTCAGATGATCTGCCGCTGGGCCACGGCTTTAACCAGGTGCAGGTAAGCTGGCTGCTCATGATTATGGCTCAGATAACCGGGCTGAAACCAGCCAAAGCATTCCATAAAATTGTTAATGCCCATATCTATGAAGACCAGCTTGAACTGATACGTGACGTTCAGCTAAAGCGTGACCCCTTGCCACTGCCGAAACTGGAGATTAATCCGGATATTAAAACCCTTAACGATTTGGAAACATGGGTTACGATAGATGATTTCAGGCTGATCGGCTATCAGCATCACCCGGCCATTAAGTTCGCGTTTGCCGTTTAACCCGGTTATTGATTTTTTATGCGGCAGGGAGCATACAAAATGTGAAGAAGCTGAAAGAGTCAGCACATAAAAAAAAACCAGAGGGATTCTGGAGTGGTGTATACCAGGCCTTGCCAATCGTGCTGGGGTATATTCCTGTGGGATTTGCCTATGGTGTATTGGCACAGAAAAGCGGCCTGGGGCTGTTCAATACCGTTGCTATGTCCGTGATTGTTTTTGCGGGAAGTGCGCAGCTGATCGGTGCCGGACTCTTTGGTGCAGCCGCCTCGCCATTCACCCTGATATTAACCACATTTGTGGTCAATCTTCGTCATCTGCTGATGTCTGCAGCTTTGGCACCGAAACTGAGAGGCTGGAAGAAATGGCAGATCGCCTTCTTTGGTTATGAATTAACTGATGAAACTTTCGCCCTGCACACAATGCGGATGGCCAGGAGAACTCCCAAAAAAAGTCAAACCTTTGCAGTAAATATTACCGCCCAGTCATCCTGGGTGTTTGGTAGTTTAATTGGTTATTTAGCCGGAGGACAGATCACCGATGTCCGGCCGGTGGGATTGGATTTCGCTCTGCCGGCCATGTTTATTGCGCTTTTAGTGCCCCAGGTTGTTCAACCTGTATATTTAATGATGGCGATACTGTCAGGCGGGTTGTCAGTAGCACTCTATCTGCTCGGCTTCAGTCAGTCCCATGTTATTATTGCAACGATGGTTGCTGCCACCATCGGTGTCGGAGTAGAACAATGGATGAAAAACTCGTCTTCCTGACAATCTGCGGTATGGGGGCGGTCACCTACCTGCCCCGCCTGTTGCCCATGCTGCTGCTCTCCGGTCGCAGACTGTCGCCCTGGATTGCCCGGTGGCTAAGCTTTGTTCCTGCAACAGTCCTTGCTGCACTGCTGGCTCCAGGACTGCTCTGCCGGGATGGTGAATTTACCCTGCAATTGGATAATGTCTTCTTGCTGGCAGCAATTCCGACATTTTTAGTGGCCTGGCGGTTCAAGAGTTTCTTTGGCACGGTGGCTACGGGAATGGGCCTTGTTGCCCTTGGTAGATTTTTTTTTAACTGATAGTGATAACCTTATCAGCCAGTTGGGTTGCGGTCACGATATCCAGCATATTGGTGGTGCCGCCAACTTTTTTATTCGCTGTGAGATCAAAATGCTCAAGGCAGGTGCCGCAGGCAAAAATAATCACCCCTGTTTTTTCATACTCCTGTAATTCCTCAAGAACAGGTGATGATTCTGTGGTCAATTTTACCCCGCCGTTGACGAAAATAATTTGCCACAGGTCCGACCCCATCTCTTTTATTGTTTTAAGGTAACTTATCATCAGTTTCTCGCCAAGAACGTCATCACCTGAGCCAAAACAGTCACTTGCCACCATCACAAGAATTTTCCTGCTGGATGCTTCCTCTCTGTTTTCTTCAGTTTTTTGAGCTTTTCCAGCATTGACCCCTGACCCATTTTGATCGCAACGCGCCTCAATCCTGAACACTTCACCTTCCTGGTTGTCAGTTACCGAATATCCTCTGGAAACTAGAAAACGGGTAACATTTTCAAGGGATGCTTCATTATCCACCAGTACAGCTATCTCCTGCTCATTTGTCTTTTCAACTACATCTTTCACCAGCAGAACCGGTGCCGGACACGTCAGACCGCATGCATCTATTGTTTTTCCCATCCTGTTTCCTTATATCACAGAAGTTGTATTTTATTTTTATTGCTTTCAGTCACAAAACCAATCACCGCCGCTTCTTCGATCCCTTCACCATGCAGTCTCTGAACCAGGGCTGAGGCATCTTTTTCCATGCAGCCAATCAGCAGCCCACCGGAAGTCTGCGGATCAAACAGGATATCCCGGAGAACAGGGTTGAAATCCGCAGGAGCCAGGACCATTTCTTTTCTGAATTCCCTGTTTTTATGAGCACCGACCGGCACAAAACCCATTGAACCGAATTCATCCGCCTCCACCATCACTGGAACCTTGTCCGACTCAATTGTCACGCCTTTGTCAGTACCGCAGATCATCTCAGCTATATGCCCGAGGAGGCCGAATCCTGTTATATCAGTACAGGCTGAGACCTTAAACCCGGCCATAATCTCCGCCGCCTGCCGGTTCAGCGTGGCCATCAGGTCGGTGACTCTGCGAATGGTCTTATTCGACGCCAGACCGCCCTTGATTGCAGTATTAATTATTCCTGTGCCAAGCGGTTTGGTCAGAACCAGGCAATCCCCGGCACATAACCCCTGATTTGTAAGAATTTTCTCTGGATGGACAAAACCTGTAACCGATAGACCGTATTTCAACTCTTCATCTTCGACACTGTGCCCGCCAAGCAGTACTGTGTCCGCCTCCTTCAAGACAGCCGCGCCACCTGCCAGTATCTCCCTTAATGGCTCCCGTCCCATACTCTTGATCGGATATGCCACGATATTCATGGCGGTCCTGGGAATGCCACCCATGGCATAAACATCAGAAAGGGCATTTGCCGCGGCAATACGGCCAAAATCATAGGGATCATCAACAATTGGAGTAAAAAAATCCACCGTCTGAATCAGTGCCAGTTCATCCGAGACGCGATAAACACCAGCATCATCGGCTGTGGTTATCCCGACCAGAACCTGTTCGTCTGTTGGAAAGTCAATTCCGTTTAGTGCCTCTTCCAGGTCCCCTGGAGAAAGTTTTGAGGCTCAGCCTCCGCCTTTCACATGTGTCGTGAGTCGAACCGACTTATTTTCCATTTTCTACTCCACTTAGCGGACAAATAACGTCTTTTACTTCATACCGGTGCTTTTTTCCACACAACGGACAAGCTGAATTCAGTGTAACTATTCCTTGAAGTTCCCGTCCGCCGTCTACATTATCTATCACGGTGTACCCTTTATGGAGAGTATAATCATCCGAACCAAAAACCTGTCCCTTTTCCTCACACTTGAAATAAAGTTTCATTTTCCTTTCCGTATTTTCTCAACAACCTGAAGCAGTCATGTAATAGATATAAATGAAAGGAACTACTATTTTTGCAGCAGAGCCTGATCGAGAACTCCGATATAGGGCAGATTTCTATACTCCTGGGCATAATCAAGGCCGTAACCCACGGCAAATTCATTGGGGATATCAACACCACAAAAATCTATCTTGACATCAACGACCCTGCATTCCGGCTTATTCAGAAATGTACATACCTTTAATGAACGGGGATTTCTATTATTCAGCATTCGGATCACCTTGCTGAATGTTTTTCCAGTGTCAACGATATCTTCAACGATAAGCAAATCTCTCTTTTCAACCGAAGTATCAAGATCCATGGCCACCTTCACATCTCCGCTGCTGATAGTACCATCTCCATAGCTTGACAATGCCATGAAATCAACCATAAGCGGTAGTTTAATCTCACGAACCAGATCCGCCATAAAAACAAACGAGCCACGAAGAAGGCCAATGACCAGTAAATCAGGCTCTCTCTGTCCGTAAAAGGCTGTAATTTCAGTACCAAGCCTCTTTACAATTTTTTTTATTTCTTCCTCTGAAACCAGTACCTTGACGATTCCATTCTCGACCATTTTCTGCACCAATTTCCATCTATGAAACCTCCTCAGACCAAACTTCCGGCAAGAGGAGGTTTTCTATTTACACCTTGGGGAGATTAGCTATTGATTTAGCAATATCTTCTTCAGGATAATCGTAATCATGTAATTCTCCTGCATAAAACTTATCATAGGAAGCCATATCGATAAGTCCATGTCCGGAGAAATTAAAGAGGATTGTTTTAGGGTCATTCAAATCCCGGGTTGCTTCGGTGATTGCAGCACGAATAGCATGACAAGTCTCAGGAGCAGGAATGATGCCTTCTGTTCTGGCAAAAAGAGCACCAGCCTCGAAACATTCCAGCTGATGTACCTTCATCGGATGTACGATATTTTCCCGCACCAGGGCAGAAAGCATTGGCGACATACCATGATATCGCAACCCACCCGCATGGATGCCGGGAGGAATAAAATCGTGTCCCAGAGTATACATGTAGAGCAGCGGCGTCATCTGGGCTACATCACCAAAGTCATAGGCAAGTTTCCCCATGGTAAGCGACGGGCAGGAAGCTGGCTCCACGCCGACAAAGCGGATTTTCTTCCCTTCGAGATAATCCGGCACAAAAGCGGCCGCTATTCCTGCAAAGTTTGAACCTCCGCCACAGCATCCGATAATAACATCGGGGTACTCAGCGGCAATCTCCATCTGTTTTTTTGCCTCCAGCCCGATTATAGACTGGTGCATACAGACATGATTGAGAACTGAGCCGAGGGCATACTTTGTGTCATCCCTTGTAGCAGCATCTTCCAGGGCCTCTGAAATGGCAATGCCAAGGGAACCGGGAGTATCAGGATGCTCCGCCAGGATCTTCCTGCCGATGTTGGTCTCTTTGCTCGGGCTTGCAACAATCGATGCGCCATACATCTGCATCATCGATTTTCGATAGGGTTTCTGATCAAAAGAAACTCGTACCATATATACCTTGCATTCGATGCCAAATTTACTGGTCGCAAACGCCAGGGCGCTTCCCCATTGTCCGGCTCCGGTCTCGGTGGAGAGGCGTTTAACACCCTCCTTCATATTGTAATAGGCCTGGGGAACAGCACTGTTTGGCTTATGGGAGCCGACCGGGGATACTCCCTCATTTTTAAAGAAAATTTTCGCCTTTGTGCCAAGAGCCTTTTCAAGATTTGTTGCCCTCACCAGGGGGGAAGGACGCCAGATCTTATATATTTCCTGTACTTCCTCGGGAATATCAATGAATCGTTCGCCGGACATCTCCTGCTCGAGAAGACCCATGGGAAAAACGGCGGAAAGCTTTTCCGGCCCCATCGGCTCATTGGTCTCCGGATCAAGAGGAGGCTTTAAACCGTTAGGAATATCAGGTGCGATGTTGTACCACTGCCTGGGCATTTCATCATCTCGAAGTACAATCTTCTTATTCATGGGATCTCCTTGTTAAATAATATGGTTTGAGAGAAAACTGGTTTTCCCGAATAGATACTGGAAATAAGGTTCTACCATATGTAGAGAGGATAGAAAATCGGTTTTTTGCAAAGGCCGCAGGATTGCGCTATTTTACAAGAAGTGATGGTGTACTGTATAAGATTTGGAAAAAGGTCAGATTAACGCTTGAATTCCAGGAGAAGAAACGTTATCGGGTAGGAAAAGACGAGCGGATACTTATGGTGATGACTTCATAAATTAACCCTGCTTCGTCATTCCCGTGCAGGCGGGAATGACGAAAGTTTAACAGAACATAGTTTTTACGACGCCATCAAACTTGATTGCCCATAGCATCGCTACCGGAAGCGCTGCCGGTCTCACTGCCGATGTCACCCTGGTCCACTTCTCCTGTGCCAACATCGCCCTGATTTTTACCACCACCTGCCCAGACAGGTGCTATAGCTACGCTTAAAAAAAGAACCAGGGAAACTATTAGTGTAAAGATTTTTTTCATTGCTGAACCTCCATTTGAATTAATAATGATTTTTTCATTATTTTTTTCATTATAGCAGCTGGAGATTGGATGTATATCAGCGGAACTCCATTTTTTTCGTAGGATGAACAGCCAGGGTTTTGTCGGTGTTTGTCCTACAGGAAAGGCATTGGAGGAATAGACCATCACTTCAATCCACCAGACCCTGTTTAATGGCATAATAGGTAAATTCAGCGTTATTTTTCATTCTCAATTTTTTCAATGCACGAGTGCGATTGGTGCTGATGGTTTTTACACTCAGTGACAGTTCATCACCAACTTCTTTAACCGTTTTCCCGGTGGCTATCATGATCATAACTTGATATTCACGGTCAGACAGCATTGCATGATCCGGATTTTCAGTATCTTCCCCCAGGTTTTCAACCAATTTCTCAGCCAGGCGGGCACTTACATATTTCCCCCCCTGTGCCACCTTCTCTATGGCCCCTATTAATTCCTCCGGAGCACTTTCTTTGGTCAGATAACCGGATGCGCCCGCTTTAATAGCTCTTATTGCATACTGATCCTCGGGATACATGCTCAATATTAAAACGGGAATTTCCGGTTTTATTATTTTTAACTGTTTCAGGGTATCTATACCACCTCTGCCCGGCATTCCGATGTCCAATAAAATCAGGTCAAAGTCCGCCTTATGGACGAGTTCCAAAACCTGTTGGCCATTGACTGCCTCACCCCGTACAGCCATTTCAGCTGATTCAGCGACAATCTGCTTGAGCCCCTCACGAACAATTGAATGGTCATCGGCAATAAGGATCTTAATCATCCATCTTCTCCGTTCCGATCGATTGGAATAGTTACAACTACAGTCGTTCCCTCACCTCTTGCCTTAGTTATGACCAGGTTACCCCCGAAAGAATGGGCGCGCTCCCGCATTCCAATTATACCAAATGACTGTGAATCCGATAGCCGATTTCCTGAAATACCTTTGCCGTTATCAGAAACTTTCATTTCTATGGTAGTACCATTGTTTATAAGGCCTACCCTGACCCGGGTCGCATCTGCATGACGGGTAATATTGGTAAGTGTCTCCTGGAAAATGCGGTAAATGGCTAAAGACCGGGCTTCATCCGGATCAATATCCACCGAACCCAGATCAATATCACATTGAATTCCTGTACGTTTCACAAATTCATCTATCTGCCATTCAATGGCAGCAGAAAGGCCAAAATCATAAAGAAGGCGGGGATGCAATTTAGAAATAATTCTTTGTACCGATGATACAGTTCCGTCAATGAGCGCTGACATGGTAATTGTTTTCTCAACAAGACCAAATTCAGACTCCGGCAATTTGCGCCTGATCCAGTGCACATCCATCTTCAGAGCCGTTAACGCCTGCCCGAGTTCGTCATGTATTTCATGCGCAATCCGTGCTCTCTCCTGCTCCCTGATGACCTGGAGATGAGCGGCAAGGTCACGCAGTTTCCCACGGGATTCTATTAATTCCCTCTCGGATTTTTTTCTATCCGTGATATCCTTGAAATCCTCAACAATCCCTATGAGGGTTCCATCAGGTCCTCTGAAAGGCGTTGCTGTAATGATACAAGGGATTTTTGATCCGTCACTCCTCGTCTTCTCTGAGTCAATTTCCACACGGTTTTCATTATCCAAAATCTGTGCCAGAGGACAATCGGGCGTCCCGCAGAGAGGGCCGTGAAGGACTTTAAAACATTTTTCCCCAATGATTTCCTCCCTTCGCATACCTGAAAGGGTGGAAAATGTCTCGTTAACCCGGATCACATTGAATTCCCTGTCTACCACGCGCATTGCGTCGGCAGCGGTTTCAAATATCTGGGCCAGCTCTATGTTTGCAAATTGAGATGTTTTCTCAGCTTTCCTGCGGGAATTGACAATCATCTGGGAATACATGCCAAACACGACGAACATACCGACGATGGTTAAGCGCATCCAGACTTCATGTGGCTCAGGACCATATAACTGCTGCATGAAATCAACTTGTTGGAATACAAGAACATGTATAGCGGATTCCAGAATCCAAAAAATCACACCAAGCCCAATTCCGATCAACACTAAACCGAAACGCTTTACATCAATATATTTCGTACTGTTTTTTTTGATCTGACTCTGCATGGTGATTTCGCTACAAACTAAAGAAAAGAGCTGGGAAAGAAAAGCGGAAGGATATTAGGAAAGCCCCCAGAGAGCATGGTTCGGTCCGAAAAGATCCCAGCTCTCCTCCTGCTCTTTAATAAACCACTCCTGGAAGGCTAGATCGGGCCGGCCAGCAGAAAAGGGAAAGCTAAGATAAATCCTGCCACAGCCGTGCCTGTCTGTCTTTCTGCTTTGACGCATCCTGGGATTTTTTTGTTTTGCCAGGGCAAGAAGTTCCATGGCCTTTTCCAGGTCAGCCAGAGGAACAGTTAGAGTAAAGGAATATTCTAAATCCATTCGTATATCCTCTTTCTGTGTATATCAGTCGCCTTCTTCAAACCCAAGTTTATTCCGCAACTGTTCAATCTCTTCAAGAAGATCAAAAGCCAGGGCCACTCCAGCAAGGTTGATACCAAGATCGTGTTGCAGGCGGCAACTGATCTGCACCCGTCGTAAACTATCGACTCGAAAACGATAATGCTCTACTGTTGTACCTGTAGGTTCGAGAATTCCTTCTTCCACCAGCTCCAGAACATGTTCAGTATGCACTGTACAGATTCGACATATCTGGTTCAGTGTCAAGGAGTAATCCTCTTCAAGAACAAGACCTTCCAGTACAGGCAAACGCTCCTTTCTTATCATTATCACACCCCCAGGTTGATCCGTGGATTAAATGCCATTTCCTTCGCCATTTTCTGATAGATCTCCTTATCCCGCTTACTGGAAACAGGCGGCAGTTCAATCCGAAGCACCACGTATAAATTGCCGGGTTTCTTTCCCGGTATTCCTTTTCCTTTCAGGCGAAGTTTCCGACCCTGGGAGGAGTCAACGGGAATTTTCAAATCCACAGGACCCTCGGGTGTTGGTGCCTTGACAGCAGCACCCAAGGCAGCTTCCCAGGGAGTTACAGGCAATTCGAGATAAACATCCCGTTCTTCCACCCGGTAAATAGAGTGGGGGTTAAATTCAATCTGCAGATAAAGGTCTCCAGCAGGACCACCGCCCATACCAGGATTGCCCTGCCCTGCCAGGCGGATATGCTGCCCTTTTTTAACCCCTTTGGGGATTCGCACCTTCAACGTCCTCTCCTTCATCCGGACATGCCCTTCACTGTCCTGTTCCGGAGCGCTGAGTGTCAGCGTACGCTCAGCACCCTGATAGGCGTCCTCCAGATCGATAAAAACCCTGGCATGATGGTCTTCACCCTGACCCCGAGAGGGCGAGGATCGAAAATCGGCGGCCCCTCTCTGACCAAAAAGTGACTCAAAGAAATCACTGAAAGCGGTTTCTTGATTTTGTCCAAATCCGCGGCCACTGTACTCAAAGCCACCGTCCCAATCAGGTGGCGGGCGGAAATCCTGGCCACCCTGCCAATTAGCTCCCAGCTGATCATAAGCCGCCCTTTTTTCCGGGTCTTTCAGGACTTCGTAGGCCTCTCCCAGCTCTTTAAAACGACTCTCAGCATCAGCAGCCTTACTTACATCAGGATGATATTTTCGAGCAAGTTTCCGATAACTCTTTTTTATCTCATCCTGGGTGACCTTTCTGTCAACGCCCAGAACCTCGTAATAATCCTTATATTCCATACAACAGTTCTCCTTTCACAATTATGCCAACTGGCTGCGCACCCAATTTCTGATCGCATCACTATCCATTGCTCCGGACTGGCGGGCTTTCTCAACGCCACCCACAAAAAGAACCATGGTCGGAATAGAACGGATATTAAATCGAGCCCCAAGATTCTGCTGAGATTCAGTATCTACCTTAGCCACCCTGACATTGGGTTCGAGTTGCGCTGCAGCCTGGACGAAGGCCGGTGCCATCATTTTACACGGCCCACACCAGGGTGCCCAGAAATCCACAAGCAGAGGGATATCATTACGGCTGAGATGTTTTTGGAAATTGCTCTCGGTCAATTCGATGGGTTGCCCGGCAAAAAGGGACTGAGCGCATTTTCCGCATTGCGGATTCTCAGTAAGCCGTGAGACAGGAATACGGTTAACAACCGTACAGTGAGGACAAACTACATGTTTTGTATTATCCATATTACCATTCTCCAAAAATCACTGCAGCTTCCATTCAGGGTTCCTTTTTCCAAAAAATGCCGCGACTCCCTCCTTCGCATCATCGGTAGTACATAGCCGGGCAAAAGCTTCATTCATGAATTGGAACTGTTTCTGATAATCCATATCCTCTGACTGATAAAAGGCACTTTTTGCATTCTGCACGGCAAGAGGACTTCTCGTTGCCAGATCTTCCGCCCAGCTCAGGGCTTCCGCGTCTAATTCATCATGGGTGACGACTTTGTTTATCAGTCCCAGATCGAGGGCTTCCTGTGCTTTCAGCAGGGTTCCATACAGGAGTAATTCTAATGCTTTTTTCCTCCCCACACAACGTGAAACAGGCAGAATCGGACCAACGCAGTTGAGTCCCACGTTAATAGCAGTAAGACCCATTTTGACCCGTTCGGAGGCAATAACCAAATCCGCTGCTGCCGCAAGCCCCATACCATTAGCCGTGGCAACACCCTGCAGTTGCGCAATAACCGGCTTTTTCATCGCCGAAATAGCTACCAGAGGCTGCTCCATCCACTCTATCCATTCCCGATACTGTGTCGCCGATTTACCGGCAAGCTCGTTGACATCAATCCCGGCACAAAATGCTCTTCCTGTACTTTTAAGCAGGATAACCCGGACATTGGAGTCTGCCTCCATGGCCAGGAGTGCACTATGAAGTTCACCGGCCATTTGACTGGTGAAGGTGTTCAACTGATCCGGACGATTCAGGGTTATTATCCCGACAAATTTTTCGTTTGTTTCAACAAGAACTGTTTCAAACGCCATAAGCTGCTCCTTTTTTATTTTCAATTTGATTACTCTCTTCTTTTTATGTCTTTTTTACTATTCCTTCAATCTATATCCTTCACGCCTTATAAATAGGATGGCCATTGAAATCCCATATTAAATACTTATATTAGCCCACTGAATAAAAAACTCAGTGTCTCTGAACAGAATGTAATTCAGAACAGGGATCTCAACCAGCTATGTTTATGCAGACAAGAAAGGAGCAACTATGCAAACAACTACACAACCTGCAACCATAACTCAGGCCCGGCAGGATGCCGCTTCCATTTTTCTGGCAAAGGTGTTCAACTGGATGGCTGTCGGCCTTGGCATAACCGGTCTTGTCGCCTATTTAACTGCAGCATCCGGCCTGGCCCAGGTCATTGTCGGCTCGCCTCTGTTCCTGATTATCGCTCTTGGAACATTAGGACTGGTATTTTTTCTCTCGGCCCGGATTGATAAGATCCAGGCATCAACAGCATCGGCTCTCTTTATTGTTTATTCACTTCTAAACGGACTGTTTTTCTCTACAATTTTCCTCAGATATACCGGTTCTTCCATTGCCGGAACATTTTTTATCACAGCCGGCATGTTTGGAGGAATGGCCATCTATGGACTCATCACAAAACGTGATCTTTCCGGCTGGGGTTCATTTCTCTTTATGGGGCTCATTGGTATCATCATAGCCTCAATTGTAAATATCTTTCTGCACAGTTCCAGTATGTCCTGGATGATTTCTATGATCGGTGTTGTTGTCTTTACCGGGCTGACTGCCTACGATGTCCAGAAGATAAAGCGAATGGGGGAAGAAGGGATCATGTCCCAGGGCCAGGAGGCAATCACCAAGGGCTCGATCATGGGTGCTCTTGCCCTGTATCTTGATTTTATCAACCTGTTTCTGATGCTGCTAAGGTTCTTCGGCGGTAGCAGAAATTGATGGCGTAGACTTCGAAAACTCCAATTGCAGGCCATAGTGGGAATATTCTCCCTGCTATGGCCTTCTTTTTTCCAATATTAATGAACTCATAATAAGTCTCATGATCCGTCATTTCCGCCTGCGCGGGAATGACGGTGGCTTGTTCTCCCAGGCAAACATTACAATGTTGTAATGTTAATGAAAGGATTGTGTAATAATTAGTGGTTATACTGCGGACTAAGCAATTACTTCGACAAATATAAACCTTTTAAATAAAGCAATTCAATAGGATTTCAGGAGCCACAATGTTTGATAAATCATCTCAATCACCGACTCAACTGAGTAGTCCCCTGGCGGTACCAGCAACCCCACAGGATGATGTCTATAATTCGATCCAGGCAATTAACGAGGCGGTCAAATCCAGCTCCGGCTGGTTGTCACCCTTAAGAAATGAGATGACAAAGGCTATTATCGGCCAGGAACAGTTGGTCGAACGACTTCTGGTCGGCTTGCTCACCGGAGGCCATATCCTCATTGAAGGCCTGCCGGGGCTGGCAAAAACCCTGGCAGTCAAAACCCTTGCCAGGGCTGTGCAGACTGATTTCAGACGTCTGCAGTTTACCCCGGATATGCTTCCTGCAGATATTGTGGGAACAGAAATTTATAATCCCCGGGAGACCAACTTTGAGGTGAAACAGGGACCGATTTTTGCCTCACTTATTCTGGCAGACGAGATAAACCGTGCTCCTGCAAAGGTACAATCCGCACTCCTCGAGGCTATGCAGGAAAAACAGGTGACCATTGGCGAGCAGAGCTTCCAGCTCCCTGAACTCTTCCTGGTGCTGGCCACCCAGAATCCCATCGAACAGGAGGGTACTTACCCCCTGCCGGAGGCCCAGGTAGATCGCTTCATGCTCAAGGTGATTGTCGGATATCCGAGTCTGGCGGATGAACGGCGCATTCTTGATGCCTTCGATCTGACCGACTCCGAAGTAAGTGTCATGCCGGTTGCCAGCCCGGAAGATATTCTGTCTGCAAGAAAAGTAGTTAACAGTATTTATATGGACGATAAGATAAAAGATTATATCGTCTCCCTTGTTTATGCCACCCGTGACCCCCAGAGTTTTCAACTCGACCTGCAGGATTACATTGAGACCGGAGCTTCACCCCGGGCAACAATCAACTTGAAGGCGGTTGCCCGCAGTCTTGCCTTTCTAGCAGGAAGAGGATATGTAACCCCGGACGATGTAAAAAGTGCAGCCCTGGACGTTATGCGCCACCGGTTGCGGATAAGTTATGAGGCTGAAGCGGAAGGAATCAGCAGTGAAGATATAATCAGAAAAATCCTCGATACAGTGCCGGTCCCTTAAGGATTCAGCTTCCTGCCATGAATACCCAACTAACCAAAGAAATCCTTAAAAAAGTGCGCCAGGTGGAAGTTCGCACCAGCAGACTGGTTAATGACAGTCTCGCCGGCAACTACCAGTCCGTCTTTAAGGGAAGCGGAATGAACTTTGATGAGGTGCGTGAATATGTCCCGGGGGATGACATCCGATCAATCGACTGGAATGTCACCGCCAGAACAGGTGTTCCGCATATCAAGAAATTTACCGAAGAGCGGGAACTGACAATCATGCTGATGATCGATATCAGTGGTTCAGGAGATTTTGGTTCAACAGACTCTTCCAAGCGGGAAATGATGGCTGAACTGGGTTCGGTTCTTGCTTTTTCAGCGGTAAAAAATAACGATAAGGTCGGTCTTGTTCTTTTTACCGATTTTGTCGAACTCTATATTCCTCCCCAAAAGGGTAAGACACATATACTCAGGATCATAAGAGAAATTCTCTTCTTTCAGCCCCAGGGGAAAGATACCAACCTCAAACTTCCCCTTGATTTTGTCAACCGGGTGATAAAACGAAAATGTGTCACCTTTCTTATTTCCGATTTCTGTCTGCCGGGCGACTTTCAGGAGAGTCTCAAGGATCTGCAGCCAAAGCTGCAGATTTCTAATAAGAGGCATGACCTTATCGCGGTAGTTGTCTCCGATCCCAGGGAGTTTGATCTCCCGGATGTGGGATGGTTAACCCTTGAGGACGCCGAGACTGCTGAGCAGGTTGAACTCAATACCTCCGATCCGTCTATCAGAGAGCAGTATAGTCAACTGGCGGGAGTCAGGCATAAATCACTGCAGAAAACTATCCGATCAGCGGGAATAGATATTCTCGATCTGTCCACTGATGCGCCCTACCTCCCCCCTCTGCTCAATTTCTTTGGCGCTCGAAAAGGGAGGAATGCATAAATGAGATACCTGTTTCCCCTGTTTTGTCTGCTCATCTTTCTCCTTCCTCCGTCCGCATCTGCAGGGGAAGCGACAGATACACCATTGACGCTGCTTAATAAACCGCCTCAAAATACAACTTCGCTGCAGCAACAACAGTCCGCCGGGCAAGCCCGGGAGATACGGGATATATATGGTCCCCTGGAGCTGAAGGAACAGACCGGGATGCTGCTCTATGGTGGAATTATCGCTCTATTACTTCTCCTCGCTCTTGTCGTCTTTCTACTGCTGAAGAGAAGAAAACAGCCAACCACTCCACTGACCCCACCCTGGGAAAAGGCACTCTCCGAGATTTCCGAAGCCAGAAAGCTGCTCACTCCCGACCGGGCCCTGCTCTATATGGACCGAGTCTCCCTGATACTCCGAAACTATGTGGAGTCACGTTTTGGCATCAAGTCGACCCGGCAAACCACCAGGGAGTTTCTCTCTACTTTGGGCAGATCCTCCGCCGACCCATCTATTCGCAACTGCAGAACTGAGCTGCAAACCTGCCTTGAGCAGTGTGATATGGCCAAATTTGCCCACCAGATCCCTCTGCAGCAGAACATGGAAATAATGGAAGGTGCAATTATTGGTTTTGTGGAGAAGACCAGGCCATGAGATTTCTTCATCCCGAGCTTCTCTGGCTCCTCACCCTTTTGCCGCTCTTAGCTTTACTTTACGGTAAAAGGGGCGCTGCCCCCGCTCTCACATTTTCCTCAACTTCCCTTGCTGCGTCTCTGGCAACCGCCAGAAAAGCCCGACCGGGAACTCTTCTCCTCCTTCTGCGCCTGGTCGTGTTTTCTCTTTTTATCCTCGCACTTGCCAGACCGCAGCAGGGGAGCAGTACCACAGAAATCGAGGCCAGCGGCATCGACATCCTCCTTGCAGTAGATGTTTCAGGTTCCATGGAAGCCATGGATTTTACCTTGGGGGGAAAGCCGACCAACCGGCTGGAAGTAGTTAAAAAAGTTGTGGAAGAATTTATTGAGCAGCGGCCCAATGACCGTATCGGTCTCCTTGCCTTCGGCGGTCGTCCCTACCTGGTTTCCCCTTTAACCCTGGATCACGACTGGTTAAAGAAAAGGCTTGAATCCCTGCAGATTGGCATGGTTGAAGATGGCACGGCAATCGGCTCTGCAATTGGCAGCGGTACGAACAGACTGCGGGATAAAAAATCAAAATCACGGATCCTGATCCTGCTCACCGACGGCATGAATAACAGTGGCCGTATCCCTCCTCTTATTGCCGCAGAAGCTGCCGAAACCCTCGATATAAAGGTCTATACGATTGGTGCGGGCAGTCGGGGTGAAGCACCCATGCCGGTGACCAATGCCTTTGGCCAGCGACAGCTTGTCCGCGTCAAGGTAGACATTGATGAAGAGACCCTGGGGAAAGTTGCCGAGCTGACAGGGGCACGCTATTTTCGTGCCACCGACACCGCTTCCCTTGGAAAAATATATGAAGAGATTAACACCATGGAGACAACAATCAGAACAATTAAAAAATTTGAGCATTACCGCGAGCTCTTTCCCTTTTTTATCCTGGCCGGACTGCTGCTGCTCTCTGTTGAAATCGTCATGTCCCGGAGAAAGCTTCCGTAGCACCGGTGAGCGGGATAGGTACCTTGGAGATGTTGTTATGTTTCTAATTTTAAAAGAAGTTTTTTGGCTTATTGTTTTTAATGATAAAGTTTCAGTAGTAAGGTTCTAAAGAGGTCGATAACCGATGAATTTTGCTCAACCACTCTGGCTGATCTGTGGACTTGG
>DEIL01000110.1 GCA_002352445.1 Desulfobulbaceae bacterium UBA2775 | reverse complement strand
CTGCAACGCCGTAGATCGGACTTTTTAACTTAGCCATCATATTTATAAATTCCTGTCAGGGCCGGGTGTCCCGCCTGTATCAGCTGTTTCCAGGGGGATATTACCTCCTAAAGCCCGATAAAGTCCGATCCTGTAGTTTATTAACAGTCGCCTGGATTTAATGATTTTTTGCTGCAAACCCTGGTAGGAGAGCAGGGCAAGAAGAACCCGTTGATAATCTTCTGCTCCCCTCCTGTACCGGGCTGCAACATGGTCGACGGTCTGTCCTGCCAGTTTCAGTCGCAATTCAAGGTTATCCGCTATTTCAGTCTCTGTTTTTTCCTGGATAAGTGCATCTTCCACTTCGCCGATTGCCCGCAGGATCGTCATACCATATTCGTTCAGTTGTCGATCCATTTTTGCTCTACGTTTTTCAACCTCATCTTTCCGGTATCCATCGTCCAGGATGGGGCCGGAAAGGTTAGCGATCAGGTTGGTGAACCAGTTGTTAAACAGGTCACTGGCCCGACTTCCCGAGGTATTAAGTTCTGCAGAAATACTCAGCTTTGGCAATCTGTCTGCCACGGCGGCAGCCACCCTTTTGTCCTCAGCCTGGAGCAGGAGGTAACTGCTTCTGATATCAGGTCGTCTCGTCAGCAGGTCGATAACTACTCCTGTGTCCGGCAGAGGAGGTGGAGACGGCAGTCTTGAAATTTCGGGGAATGTATAGCTGCCGGGAATTTCCCCTAAAAGAAGGGAGAGTTCATGTTCAAGGAGTTGCAGATTGCGTTGAAGTTCGGCCAGTTCAGCGTTATTTGTTTCAACAAGTTGGCGCTGTTGCAGGACATCCGGGGCTCCAGCTTGTCCAGCACGAAACTGGACTTCAATCAGTTCAAGAACATGACCATTTGTCTCTTTTTGTTTTTGCATCAGTTGCAGTTGCAGTCTGGTCTCTACAATACGATACCAGGTTTGGGCTACTTCGGCGGCTATAGATGTGGCTGCTGTGAACAGGTCAGCTTGAGTAGCCTGGCTGTTAAGAACAGCTGCATCTCGTATTGCAGCAAGTCGCCCCCAGAGGTCAATTTCATAGGAAGCGGCAAGCTCGAGCAGCAGTCCGTTTGTCGTGCGGTCAGTCTGATAATTTCTTCTTGTTGTTCCCCTGGCTTCACCATCAAGGCTAGGGCTGAGTCGTGCACCGGCCTGTCTGGCAGAGGCCCTTGCCTCTCTCAGGCGGTCTCTGGCGATAAGGAGAGAAAAATTGTCTGAGAGTGCGTGTTCTATGAGGGTGGGGAGGGCATGATCATCTATATCCAACCACCACTGTGCGGGGGCGGCAGCATTTCCCGATAGAGAGAACTGATACGGCAGTTCAAACGGAGCAACTGGATGTTCTTCCTGGCTCTGCATGCAGGAAGCTAGTAACAGCATTGAAAGAGTTAACGGGATAAGTACCCGGAATATATTGGTTGCTTTCCAAGAACCGTAGTTGATCATATTCCCGATTTTACCCTTGGAAAATAAAGAATTTTCTCATTGCATAATTGATCATCACTGCTGTGATTATGTTGGAGGCAAAGGCGTAGGTTGTGAGTATTCCAAAGCGTTTTATCAAGATCCCCATCAGCATCGTTCCAAGAAAAACACTGATCCCTGATACACAGTAAAACAAAATTATTTCAACGTAAAAAGGATATTTTCCCCCTTCAAAAACCCAGAGAATATTGGTGATATAGGCAACCATGTTGGCGATGAGAAAAGCAATGAAATTACTAATCATTGAATTCCTGGCACGGGTGGCATCGGTTACTTTTTTGATGGTGAGGTTGAAAAATTGTACTGCATGATCTTTATCCTGCAATGCCGGGAAAATTTTCCAGGCAATGAGATGGAAAATAACGATATGGGTGATGGTGGCAACTCCCCCCGCCAGCCCATATTTGATAAATTGAATTACTGCTGTAGAATCTAAGGCCATTGTTTCCAATTATTGATCCTGCATCATTTCGGGAAAAGGACCAATACTTTTTGCGTGGACTGATTCGAGTAATTTAATGGGATTGTGAGCGAAGTCATCTTCCACCGATTCTTTGAAATTAAGGGTCTCATCATAGGTAGTGATAAGGTTCTGGTGACTCCACCGGGTCAGGTAGTAGATAACCAACTGCGGCAGCCGGGTAAAAATAGTCTCTTCAGGCATCGGGTCGACAAATGAAGATGCCTCCAGGCGTGCTGCTGAGAGGGCTTGTGATTTATAAAAGTTGTCAAGAAACATCAGTTCGGGGGGGAGATCCGCCTTTAATCCGAACTTTCGTAAGAAACGCAACAGAAACACTATCCCTTTTTTTCCAAAACTTGCCATCAGATAAGGCACATATATCTCTCTTGGGGATTTCAGCTGCAAGTAAGATTTTATGGTCAGTATGAGGGTCGCAAGATCCACCGGATTTCTGTCGACAAAGTGGCAGGTTATACCGCTGAATTCCTGTCTGTTTTCAATCATATGATCGATAAAGTAAGGGAGTTTTTTGGCGTTTGAGTATGAGTGGAATGTGTTTTTCTGGGTAAAGAGAACTGGCATGGATTGATCAGCGATAGAGAAAAATAACCGGTGAAAACCCTGTATTTTATGATCGTGTGCTCCATAGACTATTGCCAGCCGTACGCAGGAATAGTCGAGTCCCTCCTGTTTAGCCATCAGGCGCAGGGTCTGTTCCGCCATCAGTTTAGATTTGGCATAGTTGGTCAGTTTTGGGGTTATCGGTATGGTATCCTCTTCTTTCAGATCAGTTCCGGAGGGCAGGGTTGCCGCAGAGCTGATATGGATATACGGAATTTTCAGAGCAGTTGCTGCTCGGGCCAGGTTGAGAGGACCAAGAAAATTCACTTCATAGGCCATTTGGCCATCAGATGCAAGGCTGGCCATTGCGGCGTTTACGACAAAGTCAGGTTTGACCTCAGAGAGGTAACTGCGAATGTCATTTTCTTCCCGAACGGAGAGCTTTTTGCTGCTGGGAGCACGGATATCAACAGTTTCAGCGTGCCTGGTTTTATAGTAATTGACAATAGTGCCGCCTATCAGGCCTGAACCACCAATGAGGACACCTATTTTTTTTTCACCCATTTTCTGCCCTGTTATTCGGATATAAGAATATTGCTGATGAAATCTCTAACACCTATGAAATGAATTTCACAACAATGACACCGCTTCGCTGTTTTGAAAGCTATGTAACAGGGAGCCGGGAGAGGTGTTGCCAAACGTTCTCGCAGGCTGTGGATTGTTGTGGCAACACCTCTCCCGGCCCCCTTTGCCCTCGCAGAATGTATGACTTTCATATAGATGGCTTATAAGCCTTACCGGGTTAAGTAATTTCCCTATTTAGTTAAATACTGTATTTACCATAAACCATCTTATTCTTCTTTTTTTATTTCTCTAACAGTAACATTCGAACCGGTCGGTACCTGCACACATCGCGATTTATAGATCATTTCCATCTGTTCAAAACCTTTTTCAATGGATTTACCTTCTTCCTTACTGTACTCCCGTGACTCCTCGTTTCTGTCTCTGTTCTCAGTCATTAGCCGTGCTCCTTTGAAAATAATGTCTGTTGCCCAATAAACTTCCAGCTGGTTTTAAAAGTAGTAACAAATCAACTGAAATGAAAGGGACGAATTTACAAATCGATATTCAACATTTATTTGTTAACACCCATGGAATGAATTGCACAACAATGACACCGCTTCGCTGTTATGAAAGTAATGTAACAGGGATTCGGAGGAGTGTCGCCA
>DEIL01000064.1:26702-57222 GCA_002352445.1 Desulfobulbaceae bacterium UBA2775 | reverse complement strand
CATGGCATAGGCGATATTTCCTGCGGTGCCGCCGTAGTTTTCAGTTACGCCGTCAACCTGGAAGCATACATTGAGGTCATGAATCTTGTCGGGTAGAATATGATCTGAAAATTTCTCTGAAAAATTCATAATTCTGTCATAGGCTAGAGAGCCGGAAATAATTACATTCATAGTAGAAACCTTTGTGTGAGTATTGCAGATAATGTCTGTACCAAAACAACGCTTATCTTATTTAATTTCTCCCCATGCCTGCCCACAGGAGCTGCTACCGTGGGGAGTAGTTGGCAAGATATACTGCAGAAATAACGATTATTCCACCAGCAAGCTGCATAACGGATAGTTTTTCCCCAAGAACTACCCAGGCTCCAAATGCTGTAATCAATGGAATACCATTGAGACAGACGGCGGCACGGGCAGCAGGTATTTTGGTCAAGGCATAATTATAGCAGAGAAAAGCTCCAATTGTGGAAAAAACAGTAAGTCCGATTACTGCTGCAATTGCCTCCGTTGTCACTGTATCCCATTCTATTTGAGGAGAGGTAAAGAGAAAGGCCGGGAAAAAGAAAATCGCTCCGAAAATGATCTGCATGCCGGTGATCTGGATTGGGGAAAACACTGCACCGAGTTTGCGGGTCATGATCATATAAATTGAAGCGGAAAAAACCGCACCAAGAATGAGTAAATCACCCAGCAGTTCCCCTTGAAGGGATTGAATGTTTTGCCCGCCAAAGACGAGAAGTGCTACTCCAAGCATGGATATAGCGATGCCGATGATATTTACGATTCTAACACGTTCTCTAAGAAACACGATGGAGAGGAAAAGGACAACGATGGGGATGGTGGAGATAATGAGGGATACCTTCGTCGCCGAACTGTATTGCAATCCGATTGTTTCAAAGCTGAAGTAGAGTCCCGGCTGGAAAATTGCGACAAGGAGCAGAGGCTTGATGTTTTTCCATGTGAGGGGGGGGAAGCCTGTCCGCATGAGCAGGAAAGTGAAAAAAATTGAAGCGCCGAGAAAGCGGTAAAATATCAGGCAGAAGGGTGGGAAGCTCTGCAGGGCGATCTTTGTTGCCACAAAAGATAATCCCCAGAAGAGTACTGACATGGTAAGGGCGATATAGGTGAGCAGTGTTTGCTTCTCTGACATTATGTTAAAATTCGGTTATAGTGATATTCCTTCCGATTTGTTCCATTCAAGGGATTAAGCCAGGAAGCAAAGAGGGATGAAACTGTTTCATCTCTTGTTTGCCGAGAACCCATCCGGGAGGTGAGCTTAATCTATCAGTCGAAATATATCTTGCAGGGATTTGACCGGTAATAAAAAAATACTGTTGTCCAACCTGTGTGGCTGTGTTAATTAGAAGGTTCATTGCATACAATATTGAGTAGCTGGAGATCACTTGGACTGAGGAGTTGTGTCAGTGTTTTTTATGGGGTTATTGAGACCTCTTTTTATTGAACTCATAATTATAGGAGATGAGGATGAAAAAACTTTCGTTGTTGTTGGTTGCTGCATTGGCTGTATTGGCCTTTTCTGCAGGTTCTGTCTATGCTGTAGACACCCTTGCTGAAATTCAAAAACGTGGTGTTTTGCGGGTTGGGATGGAGCCCGGTTATATGCCTTTTGAGTTGACCAACCAGAAAGGAGAGATCATCGGTTTTGATGTTGATATGGCAAAGCGTATGGCCAAGGCAATGGGTGTAAAACTGGAACTGGTTTCTACAGCCTGGGATGGCATCATTCCAGCACTGATGACCGGTAAGTTTGATATCATCATGTCAGGAATGACCCTCACTCAAGAGAGGAACATGACGATCAATTTTGCCCAACCTTATATCCTGATCGGCCAGTCCATTCTTCTGAAAAAAGAGCTTGCCGGGGAAGTTCAATCTTATAAGGATCTTAATGATCCCAAGTACACGGTTGCCTCAAAGCTCGGAACTACCGGCGAGCAGGCCACCAAACGTTCTATCCCGAAAGCAAAGTATATCTCCTATGAAACAGAGCAGGAAGGCGTTATTGAGCTTGTGAACGGGAAAATTGATGCGTTTATTTATGACCTTCCATTTAATGCAATTGCATTTGCTCAGAAAGGCCAGGGAAAAGTAGTGCATCTTGATCAGCCTTTCACCAGAGAACCTCTTGCCTGGGCTATCCGCAAAGGAGATCCTGACTTTCTTAACTGGCTGAACAATTTCATGAGCCAGGTCAAGTATGATGGCGTATATGAAAAGATTTATAACAAATGGTTCCAGGATGATGCCTGGTTGAAAGAAATCCAGTAAATTCTTTTCCAAGGCATTAGGAGCTTGTCCGAGAATAAGCGTTTATTCTCAAATCGAGGTTTTTCAAAAAAATAAGCACAGTCATATAAGTGATATTACGAGCATTATTTTTATGGAAATAACGAAGAGTTGAGGAGAAATGCATTCTCGGGCAGGCTCCTAAAGAACCAGGTTATTAACTCCCACATCGAAAGCGTTTCATTCGGAGTCTCGCAGGCTCGCTTACCTGCTTCGTTGCTGCAAATGAAGCGCTTTTTCTATACCATCCAAGGATTCTGTTTTCACGAGTCTATCAGCAAATAAGGAAAAGCCTATTTTGAATGCCACAGAAAAGACGTGGCCCTGGAAAGTATTGCTGGCGGTTATCTTGATTTTAATGGCAGCCGGCACTTGGGGTGCGGTTAAACAAATTGACTATCAATGGCGCTGGTACAGGGTGCCGCAATACTTTTTTTACCTCGCTGAAGATGCGCAAAAGATCCCTTTTGATGGAACTGTCACAAAGGTAGAAAAAGCCGGGAAAACAGTAACGGTCACTCTCACCTCGGAAAGTTCGGAAGTTGTCACTGTTCAGGTAGAGGCGGAGGAGCTCAAGGTTTCTGAAGGTGAGGAGCTGTTTGAAGGTGATACAGTCGGCTTTTCTTCGGAGTGGCGTCTGGGGCCGCTTATGAAAGGACTCTGGACAACCCTGTGGCTGTCGGCGATAGCTTCAGTGTTCGCGCTTATACTCGGACTTATTGCGGGACTTGCCAAGGTGTCAAAAAACTATACACTTCGCGGTCTTGCCATGATCTATGTTGAGTGTATCCGGGGAACACCACTTCTGGTGCAGATTTTTATCGCCTATTTTTTTCTCGGTACGGTTTTCGATCTGAGCCGTAATGTCTGTGGCATCGGCGCACTGGCACTGTTTGCCGGGGCCTATGTGGCTGAAATCGTCAGGGCGGGTATCCAGGCCATACCACCGGGGCAGACCGAGGCCGCCAGATCCCTTGGCATGACAATGCCGCAGACAATGATGGATATCATTCTGCCCCAGGCGTTTAAAAAGATACTACCGCCCCTGTCAGGACAATTTATCAGTCTCATAAAAGATTCATCACTGGTATCTGTTATTGCAATAACTGATTTGACTAAATCAGGGCGTGAGATCATTACTTCAACCTTTGCCACCTTTGAAGTCTGGCTCGTTGTTGCTGCTATGTATCTGCTGGTTACGTCACTACTTTCGCAAGTTGTTTTCTATATGGAACGGAGGCTCGCTGTAAGTGATTAAAGCCGAAAATGTTGTCAAACTTTTTCATGGATATGGTACCACTGTGCGTGCGGTGGATGGTGTTTCAACGGAAGTGGAAAGAGGTGAGGTCGTTGTTGTTATCGGTCCATCCGGATCAGGTAAATCAACATTTCTACGTTGTATCAATGGGCTGGAAGTGTTTTCCGAAGGGCATATTATCATTGATGGTGTGGATCTTGCGGATAAAAAAACGAATATCAATAAGGTTCGAATGGAAGTCGGTATGGTTTTCCAGCAGTTCAATCTTTTCCCCCATAAAACCGTTCTGGAAAATCTGACTCTGGCGCAGCGACGAGTTCGAAAGCGCAGTAAAAAGGTTGCAGAAGAAAAGGCACGTGCATTGCTGGAGAAGGTTGGTATCCCCGAAAAGGCAGGAGAGTATCCATCCCGTCTTTCTGGAGGTCAGCAGCAGCGTGTTGCAATTGCCAGAGCTCTTGCCATGGAACCGAAGGTGATGCTGTTTGATGAGCCGACTTCCGCCCTTGATCCTGAAATGGTTGGTGAGGTTCTTGATGTTATGAAGCAGCTTGCCGGCGAAGGAATGACCATGGTTGTTGTTACCCATGAGATGGGATTTGCCCGAGAAGTAGCTGACAGGGTGCTTTTTATGGATGAGGGAAAAATTGTCGAAGTTGGAACGCCGGAGCATTTTTTTACCGAACCGAGGGAAGAGAGGACAAAGCTCTTTTTGAAGCAGGTTCTGTAAAATAAAAATTTATAAACCACTTATCCAAGAATTTAAAAATTTCCGATTTATTCGGACCAGGAGGTTGGGTTGATGCGACTGTTGAAAGCGTTGATTGTGGCAATGTTGAGTCTCGGGTTCTGCACAGTTAGTTTTGCAGCAAAAGAGATGAAAGTTGGTTTTGTTTATGTTTCTCCCATTGGAGATGCCGGGTACTCTTATGCCCATGATGTTGGACGTCAGGCCGTCGAGGCAATGGATGGTGTGACCACATCGTATGTGGAATCTGTACCTGAAGGACCTGATTCCGAGCGGGTAATTCTTAATATGGCCCGTAAAGGTTACGATGTAATCTTTGCTACCAGCTTTGGGTATATGGATCCCATGCTCAAGGTGGCAAAACAATTTCCTAAAGTTGCTTTCCTTCACTGTTCCGGTTTTAAGATGGCAGATAATATGAGCAATTATTTTGGCCGTATCTATCAGGCCCGCTATCTCTCAGGAATTGTGGCGGGCAGTATGACCAAGTCAAATGTGCTCGGTTATGCTGCCGCGTTTCCGATTCCCGAAGTTATTCGGGGCATCAATGCTTTCACTCTTGGTGCACAGTCGGTCAATCCTGATGTTACCGTCAGGGTGGTATGGACTAAAACGTGGTATGATCCCGCAACGGAAAAAGAAGCTGCAAAATCGTTGCTGGATGTAGGCGCGGATGTTATCGCCCAGCATCAGGACTCGCCGGGACCGCAAGAGGCTGCACAGGAAAAAGGTGTCTACTCTATTGGTTACAATTCAGACATGTCAGCCTTTGCACCCAAGTCACATATGACCGCCCCTGTCTGGAACTGGGGACCGTACTACACAAAAGTTGTTGAGCAGGTGAGGAATGGTACATGGAAAGCGGAATCCGCCTGGCCCGGGTTAAAGGAAGGAATCGTTGATCTCGCGCCATTTGGGGCGATGGTTCCTCAGAATGTACAGGATAAGGTGAATAAGGAAAAGGCGGATATAATTGGTGGTAAAAAGATTTTCACAGGACCAATAAAAGATCAGAAAGGTGTTGTCAAAATTGCCGGCGGTGTAGCCGCAACTGATAAAGAGCTCCTGGGAATGACCTGGTTTGTGAAGGGAGTTGTTGGAACCACTGAATAATTGCTAGGAGCTTGTCCGAGAATGCATTTCGAAGTCTACGCTATCTGCCCAAGTTCTTCGTTATTTTCAAAAAAATAATGCTCGCAATATCAAGTATATGGCTGTGCTTATTTTTTTGGAAAACCTCGATTTTGAACAAAATGCTTATTCTCGGACAAGCTCCTAGTGAACTGTTGCCGATAGATTGATGTTTCACATTCGTATAACAAAAAGACAGGAGCCCCTGAGTGTTGGAGGCTCCTGTCTTGTTTTATTATCAGCATTGATACTTTCTCTGCTGCTCAGTGGATTATTATTGTTTTTCCGTGGTACACCTCCTGTTGATGGCATCGTAACACTTTTTCAGGGAGCTTTTGGTTCCAGATGGGCTATCGAGGACAGTATTCTCAAAGCGATTCCCATTTTTCTTTGCAGTCTCGGGGTTGCTATCGCTTTTAGGTTGCAAATATGGAATATCGGGGCGGAGGGCCAGTTCGCATTGGGAGCAATCGGTGCAACCTGGGTCGCCCTCAGTTTTCCTCAGTGGCCAAAGATTGCCCTGCTACCTGCAATGGTTCTGGCGGCGGCTGTTGCCGGGGGAGGATGGGGAATGATCCCTGCCATTTTGCGGCAGCGTTTGAAAACCAATGAGATCATCGTTACTCTGATGATGAACTACATTGCCATCCTCTTTCTTGAATACCTTGTGTATGGAGTCTGGAAAGATCCGACCAGTTTTGGATTTCCAATGACTCCTGAATTCTCCGAGCAGGCCATTGTCGGCAAGATTGGTACTACTTCCATTAACTGGGGTCTGGCACATTGTCTGATCCTGGGAGTGCTTGTCTGGGGTTTCTTTAAATTCACTCGAACAGGTTTTGAAGTTAAAGCCTGTGGAGATAATGTCAGAGCTGCCAGATATGCAGGTCTTCCCTATGATCGGCTTGTTGTTCTGGTAATGGTCTTAAGCGGTGCTCTTGCAGGTTGGGCCGGTTTTCTTGAAGCCTCCGCCACTGTAAACAGACTGCAGCCAAGCATAATGGTAGGATATGGATATACTGCTATTGTTGTCGCATGGCTTGCCCGTCTTCACCCTTTGAGTATTGGTATAGCCTCATTCCTGCTGGCCGGTTTGCGCGTGGGGGTTGAAAATATGCAACTTGACCTGCAGGTGCCTGCAGCATTTGGTGGCATTATTGAGGGATTGATTTTACTTACTGTTCTAGCCGGAGGGCTTTTCACCCACTATCGTCTCATTCGGGGGAAGAAGTGATGGAGATAATCACTATTATTATCCCCCTCCTTGCTGCTGCGGTGCAATCCGGTACCCCGATACTCTATGCCACTCTTGGTGAAATCATTACAGAGAAATCCGGGGTGCTGAATCTCGGTGTAGAGGGTGCGATGATTATTGGCGCACTTGCCGGTTTTATTGTTTCCAGATACACAGGCAGCCCGGTTCTCGGTTTTTTTGCAGCAGGTATCGCCGGATCTTTCGCGACCTCCATACATGGTGTCGTTTGTCTCTGGTTTCAGGGAAACCAGGTTGTTTCCGGGCTGGCCCTCACTATTCTTGGTGCGGGTTTAGCGAATTATCTGGGGACTTCCTATGTGGGACTTTCTGCACCCGGTTTCAGTCCTGTTGCTGTTCCCCTGCTGTCATCAATTCCCGTTCTGGGGCCAATCTTTTTCAATCACGATATCCTTGTATATATCAGCTATTGTATTCCCCCTGTTATGTGCCTTTTTTTTACATCTACCCGCTTTGGTCTTGGGCTGCGAGCAGCAGGGGAATATCCGGCAGCTGCCACGGCAGCCGGATTGAACGTTCTTGCTTATCGCTGGTTTGGTATCTTGGTAGGCGGATTTCTTATGGGGCTTGGCGGTGCCTACCTTTCTCTTGCCTATACTCATTTATGGACAACAAATCTTACCGGAGGAAGAGGGTGGATAGCTGTTGCTCTGGTTATCTTTGCCTTCTGGCGACCAGGTCGGGCTGTGCTGGGAGCGTATCTCTTTGGCTCTGTTATGGCACTGCAATTACGTCTCCAGGCTTTGGGCACACAATTACCTTCTTCCATTCTGCTTATGCTGCCCTATGTATTAACGGTATTTGTTCTGGTTATGTCCTCCTGGAGGAAGAAGACTAATGAGGAACCTGCAGCGCTTGGGGTCAATGTTGAACCTGCCGATTGATCTGAATAATGATATTTTTTAGAGAGGAATGTGAATGTCCGCAAATGATACATACAGAAAAACCTATCCGATTTCCTGGGATCAACTGCATAGAGATTCAAAGGCGCTGGCCTGGCGACTTCTTGACATGGACTATTTCAAAGGGATTATTGCCATTACCAGAGGGGGGTTGGTGCCGGCTGCGATTGTGGCTCGTGAGCTTGATATTCATCTCGTCGATACAGTCTGTGTTTCCGGCTATGACTGGAAAGATAAAAAAAATGAAGCCGATATATTGAAAGGCTTTGATGGTGACGGGGAAGGATGGCTGCTTATCGATGATCTGGTAGATACAGGCCGGACGGCCCTGGTTGTGAAAGGACTGGTTCCCAAAGCTCATTTTGCAACGGTCTATGCAAAACCTGCAGGGCGTCCCGAGGTAGATACTTTTATCACGGAAGTGAGCCAGGATACCTGGATTCTATTTCCATGGGATACCGAATCTCAGTTTGTCACGCCAATTGCAGGAATTGAGAGAGCCTGACGATGAGCAGCAGAGAACCTCTTATACGACTTGAAAACATTTCAAAATCTTTTGGTAAGGTCCAGGCCAATCGAAATGTAACTCTTGAGATTATAGAGGGGAAGATCCTTGCCCTGCTGGGAGAAAACGGGGCAGGAAAGTCCACCCTCATGTCGATTCTGGCGGGACAGATGCTGCCGGATGCAGGTACCATCTACCTGGGTGGAAAACCGGTACAATTTTCCACCACAGAGAAGGCAATTAGTGCCGGAATCGGCATGGTGTATCAGCATTTCAAGCTTGTGGATGCAATGTCAGTAGCCGAGAATGTTTTTCTTGGTCAAAAAAGTGGTTTCTGGCTTAAGAAAAAAAAAATGGCACGGGTAGTTGAGCAACTGGCTGGTCAATATGGCATGAAGGTTGATCCCGGGGCCAGAATAAGTGATCTCTCGATGGGGGAGAGGCAGCAGGTAGAAATTTTAAAACTTCTTCACCGCAAAAGTACTGTTCTGATCTTCGATGAGCCCACTGCTGTGCTGACACCTAATGAGGCTGAAAATCTTTTTGCCACTATGAAGATCATGGTTAAAAAGGGAAAGGGCATTGTCTTTATAAGTCATAAACTGGAAGAGGTGATGACGGTTGCTGATAATATTGCAATCCTCAGGAGGGGCGAAATTGTTGACAAGGTAGCAGCTTCAGATGTCTCGTCTACGGCTGAACTTGCCGAGCGAATGGTTGGACGGGAGGTGCTCCTGCAGGTCGATAAAGAACCTGTAGAGCCTCGTCAGATTGTGTTGAGATTGAAAAAATTGTCCGGTCCAGGCCTTAAGAAAATAAATCTGGAGCTGCGACAGGGAGAGATACTTGCCCTTGTTGGCGTTGCCGGTAATGGTCAGAAACCTCTGGTGGAGGCAATTTGTGGTCTCAGCAAACCACCTCCTGATACGGTGACTATCCTTGGTATGGAATGGCGGAAGTTTTTCAGGAAAGCGGAATGGGACAACGCTCTTTCGTATATCCCGGAAGACAGGCAGGGCCTTGCAACCTGTCAAGGCCTGGATTTGCTGGATAATTTTCTGCTTACAACCCGTGGTGGATTCACAAAAGGTCCCTGGCTGCAAAAAGAGTTGGCTCGGGAAAAGGCAAGTTATCTTATTAAAGAATTCGATATTCGTCCTCCAGATCCGGCCATTTTTGCCTGGCAATTATCAGGTGGTAATCTTCAGAAAATGGTGCTTGCCCGTGAGTTTTTTCGTAAACCGCGACTGATTGTGGCTGAGCAACCCACCCAGGGGTTGGACATTGCTGCCACCGAAGATGTCTGGAACCTTCTACTAAAAGCCCGTGAACAGGCGGGAATTCTTCTGGTGACCGGGGATCTCAATGAGGCGTTTGTCTTATCCGACAGGATCGGCGTAATGTATAACGGTAAAATTGTTGAGACCTTTGATACCGATAATAAGGAGAAGCTTGACCGGATTCCACAGATGATGGCAGGACTGGCAGTTGCCTGATTCGCTTAAAGAAGATAAAGAGTTTTATCTGACCATCGCTTGGTTTGAGTTTTCACGGACCTATTAGTATTGATTACTAAATAAAAGTAAGATAGAGTTGTTAACAGTTTACAGTTAACAGTTTACAGTTATCCTTATTCCCGGGAGTTATACTATTATGAACAGCCCTTATAACCTGACCTTTTTTGATATCTATGAAAAGAATGCACTCTATAGAGGAACTTCCTGTGCCATTAGCCGGGGGGCTGAGGAGAGCACATATGCCGATCTTTTTCTGCAGACGGCAAGACTTGCCGGAGGCCTGAAAGATCTGAATCTTCCTGCCGGCAGCAGGATAGCCGTACTCTGTAAAAATCATCCCGCTTTTTTTCACCTGTTTGGAGCGGCATCAGCTCTGAACCTTGTACTTGTTCTTATTAACAGACGATTAAGTGAGGAGGAGGTGTCCTACATCATAGAAGACACAACGCCCTCTCTGATAATTTGCGATAATGAAATGGCTGATCAGGGCAGAGCACTTAATAACTCATTTTCGTGTCTTCAGCACTGTTATGTTGTTGATGAGAGTGAGGGGGATTTCTCGAAGTTGTATAATGGTACTCCACTTAAAACTGCTGTATCATGTCGCCCATCTGATCCATTTGTGATCATCCATACAGCTGCAATGCTGGGCAAACCACGGGGGGCTGTTCTCGGTCAGGAGAATATTATCCTGGCAAATCAGCAGATTATCCATGCATACGGAATTGATGACAGTAAAGCTTATTTAAATATTTTACCACTATTTCATATCATGGGAGTCAATCTTGGATTAGCTACCCTGCAAGCCGGCGGCAAAAATATAATAATGGAAAAATTTGATCCTCAAAAAGCTCTGCAAATTATTGAGGATGAAAAAGTTACTTTGTTTGGATCATTTCCCCCTATAGTGGCAAACCTTATAGACACTCTTGAAAAAGGTGATTTTGATCTTTCCAGCCTTGAGATAGTGGCAGGGTTAGATATGCCTGATACTGTAAAAAAATGGGAAGCCTGCACGAATTCCAAATTTTGGACCATGTATGGGCAAACTGAAACGTCAGGTCTGATTACCTTTGGCGAATATTTTGCAAAATCCGGATCAGCAGGAGCTATTTCACCGCTGGTAAATATTAAAATTGCGGATGACTTTGACAACTTCCTGCCCGCCGGGGAAACCGGGGAAATTGTTGTCAGAGGGCCACTGGTTTTCCAGGGATATTGGGATGGCGACGAATTGAATGAGTACACTTTTCGGGGAGGCTGGCATCACACCGGAGACCTTGGCATGATAGATTCTGACGGATTTTTATTTTTTAAAGGTCGAAAAGCAGAAAAAGAACTCATTAAGCCCGGCGGAGAGAATGTCTTTCCGGCAGAGGTGGAAAAAGCTATCCTTACTCATGAAGCAATTAAAGAAGTTTGCGTCTTCGGGGTACCCGATCCTAAATTTGGTGAAGGGATAAAGGCAGTTTGCTCTTTGAAGTCCGAGTGTACCCTGACCAAAGATGATCTGATCAAGTTTTGCGGTTCTCTTATTGCCGGCTATAAGAAACCAAGATATGTTGAGTTCGTTGACAATCTGCCCAGGGGAGAAGACGGTGCAATTGACCGTGAGAAGATAAAGCTGGATTACCCTTGAAGTGAACTCTTTCCACTACGCCTCGTAGATCGGACTTTTTACGACGCCATCACTATTTGACAGTGGTGACAGGGCAGGGAGCCTTTAAAATAACATATCGTGATGTGGAGCCTAAAAGAATCTTCTCGACCCTGGATCTTTTCTTTATGCCAAGAAAGATATGGTCAATTTCATTGTCTTCAGCAAATTGGACAAGATCTTCACCGGATGAAAGCCCTCTGACGCTTTGCTGTACATCGCATTGCACTCCTGCATCTTCCATCATTTTTTTTGCAAAAACAAGACCTTCTTCTGCTTTTCTGATATCGGATGCCTTCTCAGATGATCCTCCCTCAAGCGAGGTGATGATATAGACAAAAGCATTGTATGTTTTTGCATAATCCCTGGCGAGGGACAGTGCTGTTGCGCCTACTTCGCCACCATTATATCCAACCAGTATCTTCACAATGAACTCCTGAATTTTCGGTTTACATCCAGCGTTTGCGTCGTTTATATGATTTTACATCTTTAAAGGATTTTCTGCCACCCCCCTGTGTAATTCCCATATAAAATTCCTTAACATCAGGGTTGTCCTGCAGTTCTTCAGATGGACCTTCCAGTACAATTTTACCGGATTCCATGATATAGGCATAATCAGATACGGCTAAAGCCACTTTGGCATTTTGTTCAACAACCAGTATGGTTGTATCAAGTTCTTTGTTAATGTGTTTTATATTATCAAAGATCTCTTTTACCAGTAAGGGGGCAAGGCCAAGGGACGGCTCATCCAGCATCAGCATTTTAGGAG
Organism: Desulfobulbaceae bacterium UBA2775; assembly: GCA_002352445.1. Lineage (GTDB taxonomy): Bacteria > Desulfobacterota > Desulfobulbia > Desulfobulbales > Desulfocapsaceae > Desulfomarina. The sequence continues at coordinate 45,158 of DEIL01000064.1, read as the reverse complement.
CAGCCATCAATGCTCTTGCTATGGCGATCATCTGCTGTTCACCGCCGGAGCTGTACCCTGCCATTCGATTGGTTACTTTTGAAAGCCTCGGGAAATGTTCATACATCATTTCATTGTCTTCACGGATTTTTCTTGACCCGTCATTTCTGGTAATGGAACCGACCAGGATATTCTCATTCACGGTCAGGTGTTTGAAAACACGCCTGCCTTCAGGTACCATAACAGACCCTAATTTTACAACATCCGTCCCAAGCAGCTTAGTTGTGTCCGTACCATCAAATTTTATAAAGCCTTCCTTTATGGCACCGTTTTCAGGTTTTAGAAGACCACTGATGGCCCTTAGTGTGGTAGTTTTGCCTGCACCGTTTGTTCCAAGTAATGCTACAATACTTCCCTCGGGAACGTTAAGGCTGACACCCCGTAGAACTTGAATGATGTCATTATAGACAACTTCAATATTATTGACTTCAAGCAGATTGTTTTCCATATGGCTTTCTTTATTTTCGTCTTAACCTGCCGGAAGTTGGTCCTATATGGCTCAGCTTCCGGTAAGTTAAGGTTCATCGTAGTAATAACAATAATTTACGTGATTTATTTCATGTATTCAGACTGGATCGGCTCACCGACTTTCTTGAATACACCAGTCTGTACACTATAAATCTGGGCCATATCAACGCCGGTACGATCTGTTTTAGAATACGTGACTGGACCAACAGCCGAATAGGCCTGGTATGCATTGGTGCCATTCATTTTGTTAAGTGTCTCGTAAAGATTCTTTTTGTTGATTTCAAGACCCGCTTCTTTTGCACGTTTGATGGTTTCCGTTACGACCTGGGCAACATAGATGCCAGCGGCGTAGTTATGGGATTCAGCCGCTTTTTGATCCCGGCCATATTTTTTTGCCAAAGCCAATTGTTTTTCTGTGCCTTCTCCGGGAACTGACGTGATATTGAAGGAAGTAGTCCAGAAAAAATTTTCAGCTGCATTTCCTGCAAGAGCAATAAGATCATTACCGCCGGTATAGTGAGCGCCCAAGAATGTCAACTTGCCTGCTTCACCAAAAGAAGACGCAGAAAGTCCAAGACGGGACGAATCCTTAAGCATGGTTGCCACAGGAGATTGAACTGTCTGGCTGATAACATACTGAATGTTTTTGCTCATCAGACGCTTTAACATAGCAGTATTATCAAGATCCTTGCCATGCTCTACAACTTCAACAAGCTCAAGGTTAAGTCCTGCCTCAATTGCTTTTTTTACATCAGCCACAGGTCCCCGGCCAAATGCGGACGGATGGACAAAAAGAGCAACTTTTGCTTTTCCACCTTTATGATGTTTCGCAACATATTCACCCAGTATTACAAGCTGTTCTCCGTAGGATACAATGGGAAGAAAAATATAATTTGAATCTATAAGATTGCCGGAGTGATAGGATGCAGGAAGGACAGCAATCTGTTCTTCTTCAAAATCCCTTTTCAATCCTAAGGTGCTGCCAGTTGAATAGTTGAGATACATGACAATGCCCTGGTCCAGGTAGTCCTCAAAATTTCTTTTAGTGACTTCAGTCTTGTACTGATCATCCCTGATTGTGCAGTCAATTGTGTCATCACCCAGCATTTTTGTATCATTTACAAATTTAAAATAATCTTCTGTCCCTTTTGCATAAGGGTTTCCCGCATCAGATGTTGGACCAGTGATCGCCAGCGACATGCCGATTTTGTAAACCTTGCCCCCTGCATTTGCAGTGGTTGTAAAGGCTAACATAACGGCTAGAACCAATAGTGCGTTTAAGAACAAGACGGTTTTGTTTTTCATGCTTCTTTTCCTCCAGAGTTTTGGGTTTGTTGGAACATAATGCCCTGCGGGCATATATAGCCGTTAGCTTTTAGCATAATAGCTAATGGATAACAGCAAAGATCAAAAAAACATGACAACTAAACGAAACTTTTTTTCAAAATCTACGTATATCTGCGATACCGTTTAATATCGGAATGGCCACATCTTCATATACGATTTAACGATTCTCCACCAGTTTGCGATACCTCTAGGTTCAAACATTAAAAAGAGTACAATAACCAGGCCAAAGGTGAGTGGTTTCAGTGCTGTTGCCAGGTTCATTCCTGCGGGTAGATATTGTCCGGCCGTTTCAGCAAGACGCTCGACCTGAAGATCGAGAAATTTAATGGCAACCGGACCCCAGAAGGATCCGTTTAAGGTTCCCAGTCCTCCGACAATGGCCATGGCAAGGTAACCAATTGATTCATGAAGGGTAAAAGATTCAAACCCGACTCCCCTGTAGACATAGGCATGCAAGGCACCGGCTACCCCTGCAAAAAAACCTGATAAAGCAAAGGCATATACCTTTGTAAGTCCGGGGTTCATTCCCATGGCATCTGCAGCCCGGTCATTATCCCGGACAGCAATAAGGGATCTGCCGTACCTGGTCTTCAGCAGGTTTCTGATGCCAAATCCCAGGAGAACAACAAAAGTTAGAATTACAAAGTACCAGAACACATAATGATCCTTTCGTCCAACCTTACCTGTAAACCAGAAGACCCGACCGACAAAAATAGTCTGCCCCTGGTTGAAAAAGCTCATGAATTGAATTGTCCATTCAAAAATCATCTGGAAGGAAAGTGTGGCAATAGCCAGATACAAATGTTTCAAGCGCAAAGCAGGCAGGCCGACAATCGCGCCAAAAACAGCACCCACCAAGCCACTGAAAATGATCAATAATGGCCATAAATGTGTGATGAGGATGTGGGAATCACCAATCGTTCTGCAAAAAGATGCAATTGTATAAGCACCGATCCCGACAAATGCGGCATGACCTATGGAGATAAGGCCTGCAAAACCGGTGACAAGGTTCAATCCCATGACGGCCACAATGGCAATGAGAATATTGTCCACTATGAGCATATATTTGTTGCCTAAAGGGAATAACAAGGGCCAGGCATAAAGAATCACAAGGAAAAAGGTAAAAACAGAACGGTCAAGATTTGTAAAAAATGTCTTTTGTTCCTGTTTATAGGTTGTGTAAAAGTTACCAGTAGCTAACCATGGATTTGCTGACATAGATTACACCCGTTCAATTTCGTGGATTCCAAATAAACCATGGGGTTTAAATAGAAGAATTATTAATAAAATGATATATGGCAAGACATTACCCGTACCGCTCAATCCAAAATTGCCATCCAGGTAGCCGCCGGCAAACTGCTGGATCAGCCCCATGATGATTCCGGCAACAACTGCACCGAGGATTGAATCAAGACCACCAAGAATAACAACGGGAAAGACGATAATTCCAAACGCATGAAGTGTTTCGAAGTTCAATCCGGTTATGTTGCCGATGATACAGCCTGCTGCTGCTGCAGACAATCCTGCAGCTGCCCAGGCGAGCCCAAATACCCTTGGTACCGAGATGCCGACAGACATGGCGCCAAACTGGTCATCAGACACGGCCCTCATGGAAATTCCAACGGTGGATTTTTTAAAAAACCATGAAAATCCGCCAATGAGGAGAAAGGTTATTATAACCCCCAAAAGCTGGGTCCAGGATATGGACACACCGCCAAGAGAGAGTGAGTTTTGAGGAAGAAACTCTGGAAAAGAGAAATTCTCACTTCCAAAGGGGGTCAGGTAAATCAATCCATCAATAATTGACCCTAGTCCGATTGTGACCATAATGACTGATATTATGGGTTCACCAATAAGACGCCGCAGGAAAATCCTTTCAACACTCATGGCAAGAAAAAAAGTAATGATCATGCTTGCCAGAAAAGAGAAGAAAATTGGTATCCCTACCGTTACAGTTAAAAAATATGTGATAAAAGCACCGGCCGCAATAATCTGTCCATGGGCAAAGTTAGCCACTCGGCTTGATTTATAGACCAGCACAAGGCCCAGAGCTGCCAATGCATAGATTGACCCAACCACCACACCGCTCACCACAATTTGAAAAAAATAACTCATCAGACTCCTTCCACTGTAGAATGGTTTTTCTTAAAACCTGATTTGCTAGATGGGTTCGTAAAAAACTCCATATCCGAGGCGCATAATTTTTCTACTATTTCGGCGTACTGAGGTACGTCGTAATAGTAGAAAAATTATAGCAACGAAGTAGATGGAGGAATTTTACGAATCCATCACTGTGTAAAAGTTAATACTTGCCTCTACCGTTGTTGACTGGCCATCCTGGTACTGAAAGGAGGCCTCAATATCTTTTTTGTCAACTGATTCGTCATAGAGTGCCTCGTACAGATTCTGGTATCTTTCCTGTACAAATTTACGACGAATTTTCCCGGTTTTTGTCAACTCTCCATCATCCACATCAAGTAGTTTATAAAGCAGTGCAAAGCGTTTAATTTTAAAATGTTCTTTCTCGGCCCGTGAATTAACGTCCAGGACCTGTTTCATCATGAGATCGGCTACTTCCGGTTTACCTGAAAGATCCATATATGTGGTATATGAGATACCTCTGTCCTCAGCCCATTTACCAACGACAATGGGGTCAATATTGATCAGGCAGGCCACAAAATCTTCTTCGTTGCCAAAAATAATCGCCTCTTTAATATATGGGCTGAATTTAAGAGAATTTTCCAGGAACTGAGGTGAAAACATTTCTCCTTTTTTGCTATGCATGACGTCGGAAAGACGGTCGATAACTACCAGATGGCCATGTTCATCGATAAATCCGGCGTCTCCGGAATGGAGCCATCCACCCTCGAGTGCTTCTGCAGTTTTTTCAGGCAGATCATAATAGCCAGGAGATACGGAGGCCGATTTTGACAATATTTCTCCGTCTTCAGCGATTTTACACTCGGTTCCCGGCAATGGTTTGCCAACTGTCTCCGGTCTGACGTCGCCATCTCGATGCATATAGGCAATACCGGTGATTTCGGTTTGTCCGTAAATCTGTTTTAAGTTCACTCCGATTGCCTGATAAAAGGTAAAAAGTTCCGGTCCAAGAGCAGCACCACCGGTATAGGCACGCCTCAACCTCATAAGACCTATCTGGTTGATAAGGGGGCGGATGATCAATTGGGTACCCAGCCATGATTTGAATTTTAATCCTGACGGCATAGGCTTTCCGGTCATCTTGTATTCCGCTGCTTCCAGACCTACTTTTATAAAATAATTATAAAAAAGTTTATTCAGCCAGTAGGACTGGTCTATTTTTAACCAGATTTCAGAGCGGATGGTTTCATAGATTCTGGGGGCACCGAACATGAAATGGGGGCCAATCTCTTTCAAATCAGACATTGCCGTTTCAACAGATTCAGGGAAGTTGATGGTGATCCCGGTCGCCATGGCAACACCGAATGAGTTCATCTGCTCTCCGATCCAGGCAAACGGCAGAAAGGAGACATATTCATCTGTCGGTTCCAGAGGGTCTACTTCGGTGATCCTCACCCCCATGTTGATATAATTCCTATGGGTCATCATGGTTCCTTTGGGAAGTCCTGTTGTACCTGATGTGAGACAAAGGTGACAGACATCATCAGGCTTTCCAAGATCCACAAGGGTTTCAAAAAGGTCAGGGCTGCCTTCATGTTTTTTCTCGCCAAGTTCATAAAGATCCTTAATATCGATGAACCAGTCATCTGACATATACTCTCTCATGCCCCTGGGATCCTCAAAAATGACTTTTTTAACGTTTGGAATCTGATCCCGCACTTCAAGAACTTTATCCACCTGCTCCTGGTTGTCACAAAATACTGCACTGACCTTAAGGTATTGAATGATCTGGGCAATTTCATCCGGCATGCTGGTTTGATATATGCCGGCAGAAATGGCACCAAGGCAGTGTCCGCCTATGGCTACGAACAACAGTTCGGGAATATTATCACTGATAATGGCAATCGTGTCGTCCTTGCCAAGACCTATTGCCCTAAGACCAAGGGCAGTTTTCCTGACATAGTCATAATAATCTTCCCATGTATAGGTGTTCCATATTCCAAAATCTTTTTCTCTTAAGGCGGGTCGTTTAGGGGTGCTGTTCACACGCCAGCGAAGCAATTGAGGGATAGAGTATTCAAGCAGGTGGTCATTTGTGCTCATTTCTGTTAATCCTCTCCAATATAGGCTTCAATTACTTTAGGATTGCTGGCAATTTCTTCCGGTGTACCGGATCCGATGACTTCTCCAAAATCAAGAACATAGATTTGATCGGAAATATCCATGACAACACCGAGATCATGCTCCACGAGCACCACTGTAATGTTTCGCTCTTTCTGAATATCCATGACAAACCGGACAATATCTTCTTTTTCTTCCTGATTCATTCCTGCCATGGGTTCATCTAAAAGCAGGATGTCGGGTGCAAGAGTCAACGCACGGGCCACTTCAACTTTCTTCTGGACACCGTAGCTTAAATTGCCAACAAGGCTTTTGCGGTAGGGCTCCAGTTCCATAAAGTCAATGACACTTTCTACATAACCCCTGTTCTCAGCTTCAACCCTGGATGCTTTGCCAAAAAAGAAGACGGCGTGCAGAAAGCTGTATTTTAAATTCTGGTGGCGGGCTAAAAGCAGGTTGTCCAAAACCGAAAGACCGGAAAAAAGCTCGAGGTTTTGAAATGCTCTTGCGATCCCCATGCTTGATACCTGGTGGGGGGAGGCGTGGGTCAGCTTTTTTTCCTTGTAATGAATATCGCCCTGGGTTGGATGATAAAAACCTGATATGCAGTTAAGCATGCTGGTTTTACCGGCACCGTTGGGACCAATAATAGAGGTGATTAATCCCGGCTCAATCTTCATGTCTACATGGGAGAGGGCCTTAAGTCCACCAAAAGAGAGGGTTACGTCTGAAACATTTAGATATGCCATATAAACAAAAGTCTCAATGTTAAAGGAGGGATGGTTTGTAGCTAAACAATTTAATGTAATTTTGAAATAGCAATATTTGCAACATGTAAAAGAAATACGCAAGTAAAAACTTTCTGTAATATCCTACTGTGTGGCACAATGGTCATAGTAACATATTCCTAACTCTATTGGTAGCAGGGACTATTCTGTTTCTCCAAGATTAAAATGTCAAAGAGAGTACAATTTCAAAGAGTCTCCATCCTGTAGAATAGGTTTTTATGAAACCATGAGTTCTTCAATGTTGACAAAAAAATCTAGTGCTTCAGGGTTTTTCAGAGCATCTCTGTTTTTGACCTCACGACCATGGATCATTTTTTTAACAGCGAGTTCTACTTTTTTCATATTCAGAGTATAGGGGATATCAGGTGTTTCAATGATCTTGGCAGGAACGTGCCGTGGAGAGGCGTTGGTTCGTATACTTTTTTTAATCCTGCCTTTTAAATCGTCGGTGAGATCGTAGCCTGATTTCATCTTCACAAAGAGAATGACTCGGGTATCATTATCCCATTCCTGACCAACTACAACACTATCTTCAATTTCCTCCATCCGTTCCATAATGCGGTAGATCTCAGCCGTGCCTATCCGGACTCCACCAGGATTCAAGGTGGCGTCAGATCTTCCATACATGATCACACCACCCTTTTCCGTGATTTCGATGAAGTCTCCATGGGCCCATATTCCCGGATAATCTTCAAAGTATGCCGAATGGTATTTTTTGCCGTCTTGGTCATCCCAGAAATAGATGGGCATTGAAGGAAAAGGTGCTGTGCAGACAAGCTCGCCCTGTTTTCCCACCAACGGTTCGCCATTGTCGTCAAAGGCAAAAACCTTCATGCCCAGTCCCCGGCATTGAAGTTCTCCTGAGTATACCGGACCCATGGGGTTGCCAAGAGCAAAGCAGCCGTTAAGATCAGAGCCTCCTGAGATAGAGGCCAGCTGCAGATCCTCTTTTACTTCACTATAAACAAAATCAAAGTCTTCCCGGGAGAGGGGGGAACCAGTTGAGAGCAGGGTCTTCATTGGCTGTAGGTCGAACTGTTTCCCTGGTTTTACTCCCGAACTCTTCAGGGCGGCAATGTATCCGGCGCTTGTTCCAAAAATTGTAATTTTTTCATCCTGGGCCATCTGCCACAAAGCATCCGGTTTCGGATGAAAGGGGTTTCCATCGTAGAGAATCAGGGTCGCTCCTGTGGCAAGGGAACTGGTTAACCAATTCCACATCATCCAGCCGCAGGTGGTGAAGTAGAAGATGGTATCATCTCTTTTCAGGTCGCTATGAAGCATAAGTTCTTTCAGGTGGTGGAGAAGAACCCCACCTGCGCTCTGCACCATGCATTTGGGTAAGCCGGTTGTACCGGAGGAATACATGATGTAGAGGGGGTGCTCAAAGGGGAGCTGGGCAAATTCGATCTCTTTTGCTTCCTTCAGGCAGAAATCCCGGTAGTGGACAGCATTTGCTAAACCTGAAAGATCGGGTTCCTCCTCTGTGTAGGGTACAACGACTATTTTTTCAATTGATGGGATCTCTTTAATTATTTCTTTAATTCTGGCGAGACTGTCGATAGCCTTGCCTTTGAAGAAATAACCGTCTGCTGTGAAGAGTACCCTTGGTTTTGTCTGTCCAAACCGGTCGAGAACACCCTTGATACCAAAATCGGGAGAGCAGGAGGACCAGACGGCTCCAAGAGTTGTTGCAGCCAGCATCGCTATTATTGATTCCGGCATATTCGGCATGAAGCCTACCACTCTGTCACCGGGCTTTATGCCCATTTTTTTCAGAGATGCGGCAAGCTGAGCGGTTGCGGTGTATAGCTCTTTGTATGTGAGTGTTCTCTTTACACTATCTTCTCCCTTGAATATCAGGGCGGTCTTGTCATCCCTGAAGCGTAAGAGGTTCTCGGCAAAGTTGAGTTTGCAGCCGGGGAACCAGTGCGCACCCGGCATTTTATCAGGGTCATCTATCACCTGGGTATAAGATTCTGATGCTTTTATTTTGGTAAAATCCCATATCTCAGCCCAGAAGTTTTCTAAATTATCAACGGACCATTGGTGGAGTGCTTCATATTCAACGAAATGAGTGCCATACTTTTCGTTGATATTCTGCATGAACCTGTAGATGTTGGAACTCCTGATCCTCTGTTCCGACGGTTCCCATAATAATTTCGACATTACCTTCCTCTCAGTTGACTCCTGTTCGCAAAAACCTCCCTACCAACAATATTCTGTCATTAGAAACTGAAACCTTCCGGCAACTGTTCTTCTTTGGTTCCTTCCTCCACCCATGCCAGATCGAGAATTGTATATGTAGGTCCGGTTGTTTTGAAAATGGGGACAACCTTCATGCCGAATTTGGGTGTGCCGACGACAAGATAACTCATCAAAATGGTGGCAACACCGTCGAACTCTATGTTGATGAATTTAATTGGTTTATCGAGCAGGTTAAACGCTCCGGAGCGTTGGCATTCCATGAATGTATGTATTGTGGCACTCTTTTTTGCGATATCTGTCAGGTCGAAGACACTGTTTTTCGCCAGGCAGTCAGGACAATGGATACGAAACGGCATATAAATAGTGCCTGTTATATTGCAGTCACTATTATCACAACGGCTGGCCATTAATTTCCCCTGGCTGAGGGATTCGAAGAAAACAGCTTCCCCGCCGTATGAATGCATATAAGTCATCGCCCTGGGGTTGGTTACACCCAGCAATTTCCATTCGTCATCGGCGTTGCGGATAGGCATATTGGGTGTCATGTGATGAAAATCACCCTTCAGTTTATACTGATTATTTTTTACGAATACTTGGCCAAACATGCTCATAGTAATTCTCCTTATAAAATAATTCTGGTTGATTAGCAGTTCAGTCTGAAGGCTGTCAGGGGATATTTCTTTTTTCTCTCGTTTTTCCTAACGGCCTTCAGCCTTCAGCATATCCACCTTATATTTACGCGTCTTTATTGATCAAATGATCGGGGTCCATAAGGATGGTCGATGTCACATGTGATCCAACACCGGCATGACTGATGGCCATACCTCTTTTGGCTCCAACCACCTGCAGGTTGGTCCAGTCTTTTGGCTTTTGCCGATTAAATTTATTCCAGATGTTTTCATCACCATGGAACTCTTCCCATCTGTTCCATATATGTGATGCAATTTCAAAAGTCTGCATAATCCCTGTGGCGCCAACCGAATGCATACAACCAATCAGGCCGCCGGAAATGTTTGACGGCAGTTTGCCGGGTTGTCCGGTATTCGGATTGGTGTGATAACAATCACCTGATTCAACATACGTTCTACCTTCTCCATAAGGACGTATTCCGATATCTTCATATGTCTGGACGTCACTGATGGTGAATGCATCATGGAGTTCCACCACATCGAGATCTTCAGTGGGATCAGTAATTCCGGCCATTCCGTAGGCGTAATGTGCAGCAACCCTTGCGGCAAGAAAGCCGGTAAAACCCGGGTATCTGTCTCCTCCTGGAAAACGTTCACCAAGGTCTTTATACTGGTCGGCAGTCTCATTTGGCAAAAGCGGAATATCCATGTCCATTCTGTCTGCAGGACGGAGAGTATGAGTTCCTGCTGATGTCCATAATCGCAGAGGCTTGTTTTTTGAATTCTTGGTCAGTTTGACGGCTGTATCCTCATCACAGAGTATTGTACAGGCGGCGCCAACGCTCATAAGACAGCAGTCAAGTGCCCTGAGTGGATATGCTACCACGGGTGAATTCAATACATCATCAACGGTAATATCCATAGGAGCCTGAGCATAAGGGTTAAACCTTGCGTATCCATGATGCTTAACGGAGATCTCTGCCAGGGTCCTTCTGAAGGAGTCTTCGGATTTTCCGAAAATCTGCCAGTACCGCTGGGCCATGACCGCATAGTAGCCGGTATAAATATGGCCGAGGGGCGATTCCCAGTCCTTATCAGCTGCACAGGATATGAGGAAGTTCCCTTCGTCGGTGGGAACCTCGTCCATCCTTTCCCATCCCATTACGAGAACACAGTCCGAGTAGCCTGATGCGACGGCTTTCATGCCTTCCCAGATGGTTGATCCACCAGTTGCACCACCAGTTTTTACACCAATGTTTCCAAGAGGATCGAGACCAAGTCGATCATGGATTACCGATTCGCCGAGCAGTTGATCTCCAAAATGATCTGCAAAATGACCGTAATAACAACTGTGGATATAAGTCTTGAGTTCCGCTGGAGATATTTCAAGCAGCTGCGCAGCCATGGTGAAAGAATCAATACATAATTCTTCAGTTCTTTTGTCGGGAAAAGCCCGATCAAACTTTGACTGTCCTGCAGTTACCAGGTACACAGGTCTTTGTAGTTTTGGGATTTTTAACTGTTGTTTGCTGAATGTAATCATACTGTTTCCTCTTTTTAAATTTTACGTTAAAGCGTTCCGACCCACAACACGAAACTGCGCTCCGTGCTGCTGTTGGTAATCTTCTGACTCTCCGGTTTGGACCAGAAATGCGCTGCGTCACCTTCAACCATGCGAAGGATTTCATCACTTAACACCAGCTCTATGGAACCTTTTAGGACACAGAGCACTTCCTGCCCATTTTTTATATTTTTTCTTGCGGGAATTGAACGTCCCGGCTCAATAACTAAAATGGATGAATCGATTATGGATCTGTAATCAGGTGGGAAGAATCGCCGGGTGACAAAACCTATATGCGACAAATCTATGTCATCCCATTCCGATTTTTTTATGAGTACAGCCCTTTTCTGTTTACTCATTTGGGAAAGAATATCACCGGCATCAGCACCAATGGCCTGGCAAATCCGTATCAATGTGTCCACTGACGGCGAATTTACATCATTTTCCACCTGGCTTAAAAAACCTTCTGAAACAGATGCCTTCTCTGCAACCTTTTTAAGGGTCAAGCTCCGATCCTTCCGGTATTTTCTGATTACGGTACCTATATGCATACTGCTACAGCCACTTTTCTATTAAGATTTCATATAAGTTAAGACTTAATCTATGTTAAACATTAACAAAAAGTCAACGTTAAAATGGACCGGTTGTGATTATTTTTGGATTACTTCCCGTAAAGTACTGCAAGTATACTGGTTTTTCCCTCTTTTGACGCAATAAGGTGTGGAGTTGTAGAAAGGTAATAAACACTGTCGCCTGGATTTAAGTCGTAAAAATCATCACCGATTTTAAACAGTGCCGTACCGTTTAAAACAAAAATAAATTCCTCTCCATCGTGGACAGACATTTCTCCATCTCTGTTTTCTTCAAGCTGGACAATAAAGGATTCCATATGCCTGCCCTTGACGTCTGGAGCAAGCGATTTGTACTGATACAGAGATTTGCCATCTTTTTGTGATGTGGATCGAAGTACGTTTTTTTGCTCACCATGCCTTGTAATAGAATAAAGGCAATTACCTTCACCGGATACAATTCTTCCAAAAGCACTATCAAGAGCTTTTGATAGCTTCATTACAGTTCCAAGTTGGGGTTTAAGGGAACCGCTTTCAATATTTAGAAGTCTTTTCGGTGAAAACCCGGTCATTTTGGACAACTCTTCAATCGAAACTCCTTTTTCTTCTCTTAACTCCTGTATTCGTTTTCCTACTTCCTCTACATTTCGCTCTTCCTGAGTGCTTATTTCACCAGTAAGATTTTCGAAAAAGTCAACATTATCATAGGGGTTTTTGTCGTCAGGAATCATGGCAACTCCTCAATTAAGTGTTTTATGAAAGTCTTAAGTAAGGCAGGACAGACCAAGACTTTCATTTTGTATCAGCAGCCTATGTGACGTGAGATTACAATTCGCTGAATTTCAGATGTGCCTTCTCCTATATCGAGCAGCTTCTGGTCACGGTAGAAACGTTCCACATCATATTCCTTCATAAGTCCGTATCCGCCATGGATCTGAACAGCATGGTTAGCCACACGTCCCATAACCTCAGAGCAGTAAAGTTTGCCCATTGCAGCTTCTTTTTCATAGGGTCTTCCTTCATTTTTAAGCCAGCAGGCTTTATAGAGAAGATTTCTTGCACATTCTATTTCAATAGCACAATCGGCAAGTTTAAATGCAATGGCCTGAAATTTACTGATTGGCTGATCAAACTGTTTTCTCTGTTTTGCATATTTAAGAGCCTGTTCATAAGCTCCCTGTGCTCCGCCAAGTCCCATGGCACCAATGGAAAGTCTTCCACCGTCAAGGGTTTTCAGCATCTGATGGAAACCGTCACCTTTGTTTCCTAATAAATTTTCTTTTGGAACACGTACATTGTCGAAATAAAGCTCAGCCGTATTTGATGCTCTCCACATCATTTTTTTATGCATTGAAACAGCTTTGAACCCTTTGGTTCCACTCTCAACGATGAAACAGGAATATTCCGGTTTGCCGTTATCCTTTGTTCCTGTAATAGCCTGAACGGTAACTCCAAGCGTAAGATCGCAGGAAGCATTGGTAATAAATATTTTTGATCCGTTGATGATCCAGTCATCACCATCCTGCTTTGCAGTTGTCTTGCTTCCTCCCGCATCTGATCCTGCGGTGGGTTCGGTTAATCCAAATCCCCACAGGTAGTTGCCGCTGCATAGTTTTGGTAGATATTTTTGTTTCTGCTCTTCGGTTCCGAAATAGTATAGAGGACCTATACCCAGTGAATTTCCTGCTGCAACCGTTGCTGCCTGGGAGCCGTCTACTCTTGCAAGTTCTTCAACTGCGATGATGTATGAGATGTAATCCATTCCCTGGCCTTCATACTCATCTGAGACAAACATGCCGAAAAGGCCGATTTCCCCCATCTTTTTTGTTATTTCAACAGAAAACTCCTCCTTTTCGTCAAGTTCAGTTGCTACAGGGGCAATTTCCTTTTTGGCAAATTTTCGGACTTCTTTTTGGATCATTTTCTGTTCTTTAGATAAATCGAAGTTCAAAATATTCTCCTTTTCTTTTCATGTTTGAAAACAGATCATGTTGCATACTATCACGGCTACGGTTATGTTAAGATTTTATATAAGTTAAGACTTAATCTATATTAGACCTTGATAAGAAATCAACATTTAAATAAACTGCGGTTATTTTTTTTTTGGAAAATTTCTGCTGAGCAGCCACTTACTACTCACTTACCACCGATTTTTTTAATGTCATGATTAAGCAAAACCCAGCCGAAAAAGGCAATATTCAATTGCAGATATCCGAGGACGTGGGCCACATTACAATTGTGCGGCCTGCAAAACGCAACGCATTCAATAACCGCTTGATCGATATTTTTGTGGAAACTGCAGACTATATATCTCAACAGGACATTCGTGCAGTGGTACTCACGGGTGACGGCGGTGACAGTTTCTGTGCAGGATATGATATCACCTGCATTGACCCGGATCAGTCACTCGACGACCCGTTACCTGATCTTCGCTTTGAACGAGTGATCGACGCACTTAAAAAAATCCCGGTACCAATAATTGCTGCGCTCAATGGCGACGCCTATGGCGGAGGCCTGGATTTAGCTTTGGCCTGTGATTTCAGAGTGGCCCGAAAAGGAATTTGTGTGGCCATGCCCCCCTGTCGACTGGGGCTGGTGTACAGTGCGTCAGGAATTTCCCGATTCATTTCTAAATTGGGATGTCAGACCACCAGACGCCTGTTTCTCACGGCCCGCACATTTTCAGACGAACAATCTATAACCTGCGGTATCGTCGATGAATTGGTGGAAGAGACAGAATTAGAGGATCGTGTATTGCAACTGGCAAAAGCAGTTACAGCAAACGCTCCTCTGGCTGTTCTGGGTACAAAGTACACTATCGACCAGATTGAAAATGGGTCGGCAACAACCCCGGATGTGATTCAGGAAATGGAACGGCATCGCCGTACGGCGTTTTCGGCGCCCGAGCTACGTCGCCGCCTGGATGTGTTTAAAAGAAAATAGAACCAACAATTCAAGCATAAACAAATAGTTATGTCTTTGTATGGCGAAAAGAAAAAAGGTTCTATGGAGACAATCCATCAGCATTTTTGCGCATAAACATACAACCCCTCTTGTCTTGCTATCCATTCACCTCTGTCCATTTCGGCTTTGATCTGCCGGGCCATCTGCCTGACATTCTGTTCAGTACAGAGATGGTGATGGCCACCAATCATGGGCTGCGGTGGTTCCGACTTAACAACTATTCTGCATCCCAGAGACTCAAAAATAGCGATGACCTGCGGCTGGGTTATGTCATAAACTCCCTCATACAGGGAGGGAGATTTACCGAACTCTTCAATCCAGGCTCGTGCAAGTCGACTGGGCAGATAGGGAATCCACGGGATCTTACAGTGTCCTTCCCAGCTGGTACGGGCATCTTGAGCGCGAATCATAATAACTCCCCCAGGGCGGGTAACACGTACCATTTCCCTGATAACCTCTCCGGGAGTTATAATATGTTCAAACACCCACCAGGAACTGACAAAATCGAAACACTCCGAGGAAAAGGGCAGAATCACACCATCGCCAACCAGACAGCGTTCCCTCCATTTCTTTGGCTTCGAAGTATAGTCTATCAATTTTCTGTAGCGCTTTATTTTTCCAAAAAATTGATCAACTCCCCAGATGTCCATTTCCCGACACAGCCCTTCCAAAACAAAGTACCCGACACCACAGCCAAAATCCAGCATTGGACCTTGCAGTAATTCCGGGTTAATCTTGTTAAGAGTATCGGAACACTGGTTCCAGCGACTGACCCCTTTTTTAATCTTAGCAGGGATATAGATCGCTTCTCGAGAGAATTTATCGGGCATTTTGGGGGTAGCCTGGTGTCGATGGGTACTTTAATAACAACGAAGCGGTGTCATCGTTGTGAAATCATTTCATGGGTGTTAGAGGAGTCATTTGACTGCTACAGCAGTTCGGCAACGGCCTCTCTTTCAGAAAGCAGTTCCTCTTCAGTGGCAGAGATCATTTTACGGGCAAAGTCACTGATTTCAAGTCCTGTAACCTCTTTCCATTCACCATTCTCACAGGTGATGGGCAGAGCAAACATAAGATCCTGGTCAATGCCATAGCTGTTGCTGCCGCTAAAGACACCCATACTGACCCAACCTCCGTCTGAACCAAGTGCCCAGCTTCTCATATGGTCAACTGCTGCAGAGGCTGCAGAGGCTGCACTGGATGCTCCTCTGGCCTTGATGATCGCTGCACCGCGTTGCTGTACGGTGGGAATAAAATTATTTACATACCAGTCGTTATTCACCTTATCCTGAACAGGTTTTCCGTCCACGGTTGCATAGCTGATATCGGGGAACTGAGTTGCAGAGTGATTCCCCCAGACAACCATCTGCTCAATCTTGGTGCTGTGGCTTCCAGTCTTGTCAGCAACCTGGGAAAGAGAGCGGTTATGGTCAAGGCGCATCATTGATGTGAAGTTGCGCGGGTTGAGGTCCGGTGCATTTTTCATGGCGATAAAAGCATTGGTGTTGGCCGGATTTCCAACAACCAGAATTTTTACATTGGGATTGGCGTTATCATTGAGCGCCTTGCCCTGGACGGTGAAAATTGCACCATTATCCTTGAGGAGATCGGCTCGTTCCATGCCTGGGCCACGGGGTTTTGAGCCGACGAGGAGGGCAAAATCAACGTCTTTGAAAGCGACACTAGGGTCATCGCTAGTGACGATGCCTGCCACCAGAGGAAAGGCGCAGTCATTAAGCTCCATGACTACCCCCTGAAGGGCTCCCATGGCTGGAGGAATTTCCAAAAGCTGCAGGATGACGGGTTGATCTTTTCCTAACATATCACCTGCTGCAATACGAAAGATAAGAGAGTAGCTGATCTGACCGGCGGCACCGGTTATTGCAACACGTACTGGGGTTTTCATGTGAAGTCTCCTTAGATTTTTTTATGGCGTCGTAAAACAGCTAATTTTGTCTCGAGCAAAGGGGAAGATACCATAATGTCTGCAAGGAATCCAGCTCAAGGAATGAATGATGGCTCATTTTTGTATTAGTAGTGTTGATGGAAAATATCATCCCTTGATTTTAAACGGAACCAAAACCCCCACCGCCAGGAGTTTTGATGATAAAAATATCATCAGGAGACATCAAAATCTCATCATTGCCCTTGAGTGTTATTTTTGTGCCATCTTTTTTGAGTACAAGATTCTCACCTTTTTTCCCTGGTTGCCCTCCTTCAAGACCGTATGGTTCAGTTTGTCGATGGGAGGAGAGGATGGTTGCGGTCATCGGTTCCAGAAAACGTATTTTTCTCGTCACGCCATCACCCCCTGCAAATTTCCCCTTCCCCCCGGAATCATGGCGAATCGAAAAGGACTCGACCCGGACAGGGAATCGCCATTCGACAACCTCGGGATCGGTCATTCGGGTGTTTGTCATATGGCTGTGGACTGCACTGGTGCCTGGATGATCCGGACCCGCACCGGTGCCGCCGCAAATTGTCTCATAGTTCTGGTGCGTTTCGTTGCCGTAGACAAAGTTATTCATTGTCCCCTGAGAGGAGGCGAGTACACCTAAAGCTCCGTAGAGTGCGTCAGTGATGGCTTGGGAAACTTCGGTATTGCCGGAAATAACGGCAGCTGGGTATTCGGGGCTGATCATTGTTTTAGGGGGAATAATGAGGTGGAGCGGTCTCAGACAGCCTTCGTTAAGGGGTATATTGTCATCCACCAGGGTTCTGAAAACATAGAGTACCGCGGCATTACAGACGGCTGTCGGAGCATTATAGTTGCCTTTATTCTGGGGGGAGGTGCCAGTAAAATCAATTGTTGCCTCCCTCTTCTCTCTATTGACTGAAATATTCACTTTTATCCGGCAGTTATTATCCATAGGATAGGTAAAACTGCCGTCTTTAAGTACATCCAGTACCCTTCGTACCGACTCTTCCGCATTATCCTGGACATGTTTCATATAGGCATGGACTATATCAATGGAGAAATTCGCCACCATCTTGCGCAGTTCCCGAACACCTGTTTCATTGGCTGCAATCTGCGCAGCAAGATCCGCCATATTCTGATCGACATTTCGACAGGGGTAGGGGCCTGAAGCGAGCAGTTCCCTGGTCTCTTTTTCCCGGAGCCTGCCCTGTTCCACCAGCAGAAAATTGTCTATCAGGACACCTTCCTCTTCTATATGGCGGCTATCCGGCGGTGAAGAGCCGGGGGTGCGGCCACCGATATCGGCATGATGTCCACGGGAGCCTACATAGAAGAGTACCTGTTCGTCATCCTCAGAGAATACCGGCGTTATAACAGTTACATCAGGCAGGTGGGTGCCACCGTTATAGGGAGCATTGAGCACAAAGACATCTCCCGGCTGCATTGTACTGCTGTTCTCCTCTATGACCACCTTAATCGCTTCACCCATGGAACCGAGATGGACCGGAACATGGGGTGCGTTGGCAACAAGCTGCCCGTTTGGATCAAATAGGGCGCAGGAAAAATCAAGACGCTCTTTAATGTTGACGGAGTAGGAGGTATTGGCAAGAGTTGCTCCCATCTGTTCCGCGATTGACATGAACAGGTTATTAAAAACCTCAAGCATAACCGGATCTGCTGTGGTGCCAAGGGCCATCTGCTGAGGACGTTCCTTATATCTCTCTAATATGAGATGCCGGCGGTT
>DEIL01000064.1:24202-26602 GCA_002352445.1 Desulfobulbaceae bacterium UBA2775 | reverse complement strand
GAACATCTCGGTAGTGTCGACAGGCTTCAGATTCGGTACATTTTTCGGTGGATCCTCCTCTTCATCGATTCGTGATTCCGTGACTCCAACAGCCTCCACGGAGAGGGCTTCGATAACAAGGCTTCTCTCTTTTGCGATAAAACCGAATCGCTGTTTATGTGCCTTTTCAAAATTTGCCTTCATTTCTTCATAATCTGCGATATCGATAAGCAGTGATGAATCGGTGCCTTCGTATCGCAGGTGTGCTTTACAGATAAGAGAGATGTCGTGATCATCTACATTCTGGTTGAGTACTTCAGTCCTGGCTTCTTCGATGAGTGGTTTGCATGCAGCTTCGATCAACTCCTTTGCTGTCTGCGTCAGTGGCTGTTCGATATGGGTTTCTCTCATGGCAGTAACGTCGGCAAGTCCCATACCGTATGCAGAGAGTACTCCTGCAAAAGGGTGGAGAAAAACCCGTTTCATGCCAAGGGCATCAGCAACAAGACAGGCATGTTGGCCGCCGGCACCGCCAAAGCAGTTAAGAGTGTATTGAGTGACATTATAACCCCGCTGTACGGAAATCTTTTTGATGGCATTTGCCATATTCTCAACCGCTATTTTCAGAAAACCTTCTGCAACCTGCTCCGGGGCCTGGATGGGACTGTCTGTTGCCCTCGAGATTTTTTCTGCAAGCTCCATAAAATCGCTGTGGACAGCTTCATAATCCAGAGGTTGATTGGAGTCGGGACCAAAGAGTTTAGGGAAGTAGTCAGGTTGAATCTTGCCGAGCATTACATTGCAATCTGTTACGGCCAGGGGACCATTGCGGCGATAGCATGACGGACCGGGTTTTGCCCCTGCGGATTCCGGACCTACGCGGTATCTTGAGCCGTCAAAATGGAGAATAGAGCCCCCTCCTGCGGCTACCGTGTGGATATGCATCATTGGAGCACGCATGCGGACGCCTGCCACCATCGTCTCAAAGCTTCTTTCAAATTCTCCGTCATAATGGGCGACATCTGTGGAGGTCCCTCCCATATCAAAGCCAATGAGTTTTGTAAATCCACTCATGGTAGCGGTTTTAACCATTCCTACTACTCCGCCGGCAGGCCCTGAAAGAATGGCATCCTTACCCTGGAAGAGATGAGCGTCAGTCAGTCCGCCGTTTGACTGCATGAACATCAGTCTGGGGCCATTTGAATCATTGGTTTTCAATCGGCTTTCAACCTGATCTACATAACGTCTCAAAATTGGGGAGAGGTAACTATCAACCACAGTAGTATCACCTCTTGAAACCAGTTTCATTAACGGGCTTACTCTGTGGCTGACGGATATCTGAGAAAAGCCGATCTCTTTGGCAATTTCACTGAGTTTTAACTCATGTTCAGGGTAGCGGTAACCGTGCATCAATGCAATTGCAACAGAGCGAATCCCACGGTTGAAACTTTTTTGTAATCCGATCTCAGCTGTCTCTTGATCAAGGGAGGTTATGCACTCGCCTCTTGCCGACAAACGTTCATCAACTTCCAATACCTCCTCGTAGAGCATTTTCGGCAGAATGATATGGCGGGCAAAGAGTTCGGGCCTGGTCTGGTAGCCGATCCGCAATGCGTCCCCAAAACCTCTGGTAGTGACAAAAAGAGTACGCTCGCCCTTTCTTTCAAGTAGAGCATTTGTCGCCACGGTTGTGCCCATTTTAACGTTTTCGATTAACTGATCGGGGATGGTTGCTTCGGTTTCAAGCTGTAGCAACTCATATATGCCCTGCACCGCCGCATCCTTATATTTTTCAGGATTTTCAGAAAGGAGTTTATGGGTGATAAGGGTGCCGTCAGGTTGTTTAGCAACAATATCTGTAAAAGTTCCGCCGCGATCGATCCAGATCTGCCATTGCTGTGTCATCGTTTCCTCCTTTTATCGGGGTTTGAGAAAAATAATGTTCTATCAACTTATTGAAAACGCACATAAAGAAAATAATTATTACATTATGTCGATTTTATGTCGACATAATGCCGACAATATGTAATGATGGCAGCTATGGATGAAAAAGTCAATACTATTGTTTTCAACATGAAATTTTTATATGATCTGTGAGCAAGTTAGGAGAAGGAGGGATGTTGTAGTTAAAAATCAAAATATGGAGGAGTAATTTATGAAACTGCAAAAAAGAGTAATCGGAACGTTGACCGGTGCAGCCCTTGGATTGGGCATAAGTTGTGGAGCGATGGCCGCTAATTGGGATATGCCAACGCCTTACCCGGATAAGACTTTTCATACTCAGAACATAATTGAGTTTGCAGCAGATGTGGAAAAGGCAACAGGGGGGAATCTGAAAATTAAAATTCATTCAGCCGGCTCCCTGTTCAAGCATCCTGAAATCAAAAACGCGGTTCGCGGCGGCCAGGTGCCGATCGGGGA
>DEIL01000064.1:0-24110 GCA_002352445.1 Desulfobulbaceae bacterium UBA2775 | reverse complement strand
CTTCTTGATAAGCAGGGTCTTATGCCGCTTTTCTCAGTGCCCTGGCCACCCCAGGGACTTTATACCAAAAAAGAGATTAAGACTGTTGATGATCTTAAAGGCATAAAATTCCGGGCCTATAATGCAACGCTTGAGACATTTGCCAACAAGGTGGGAGCTGCGCCTACTCAGATTGAGGTCCCGGATATTCCTCAGGCTTTTGCAACAGGCAGGGTGGATGCAATGATCACTTCACCGTCCACTGGTGCAAATTCCAAAGCCTGGGACTTTGTTACTCACTACACTGATATACAGGCATGGTTGCCCAAAAACATCGTTGTAGTCAATAAAAAGGCATTTAGAAAGCTTGATGGAAAAACTCAGGAAGCTGTACTTGCAGCTGCCAAGACTGCGGAAACACGTGGTTGGGAGATGAGCAAAAAAGAAACCACCGTAAAGACAAATATAATGAAGGATAACGGCATAATTATCGTCACACCGAGTCCGGAACTTATGGCCGGGTTAAAAGAAGTTGGTGCTTCCATGCTTGAGGGGTGGAAGAAAGCCGCCGGCAGTGAAGGTGCGACACTTCTGAAGGCATATGAGAAATAGATAAAATCAAAAAGATAGCCGCCATGGTAACCTTGCATGGCGGTTTATCAAGGAGGGTCTGATGCGTAGATGGTTAGATAAGATGTATAAGGTGAGCTGCTGGCTAGCCGCGGGATGCATTGCTTCTATCGGTTTACTGGTGGTTTGTCAGGTGTTTTTAAACCTGCTGGACAGATTCAGCTCGCTGCTGACAGGTACTGCAATCGGACTTACCATTCCTTCTTATGCTGATTTTACAGGTTTTCTCCTGGCAGCGGCATCTTTTCTCTCCCTTGCCTATACCTTGAGGGAAGGCGGGCATATACGGGTCACCCTGGTCACGGGGAATTTGTCGAAGAAGGCACAACGGATCGTTGAAGTGTGGTGTACCGGCGTAGCTTCCTGTATTACCCTCTATTTCACCTGGTATACGGCACTGTTGACCCATGAATCGTTTGTCTATCATGATCTGTCACCCGGGATGATTGCCGTGCCGATCTGGATACCTCAAACGGCAATGCTGCTGGGGCTGGTAATTCTGTCAATTGCTCTTATCGATGAATTGGTTACTATACTCTCGGGGGGATCAGCAAGTTATACCGGAAAAGGTGAAAAGCTCCTGGCTAAAGAGGAAGGTGATGATATTGTTGAAGGACTTCTAGAGAAGGGATAGGAGGTGTCATGTCTGAGTTAACGATGAGCATCTGTCTGGTTATTATGTTTTTTTTCCTCCTGGGAAGCGGCATCTGGGTCGCTTTTTCCCTAATGGCAGTCGGTATGGCAGGTATGGCACTGTTCACCGAGGCCCCTCTTGGCGAGGTGCTGGCTACGACCGTATGGGGTGCAAGTAACAGCTGGGCTTTGGCTGCGTTGCCGCTTTTTATCTGGATGGGGGAGATTCTATTCAGGTCGAGGCTTGCTGAAGATATGTTCACCGGGCTTGCACCCTGGCTCACCTATCTCCCCGGCAGGTTGCTCCATGTGAATATTTTGGGATGCGGGATATTTGCCGCAGTCTCAGGCTCTTCTGCAGCAACTGCCGCCACCATTGGTAAAATGTCTATTCCTGAGCTGGCAAAACGAAACTATCCTAAAAATTTAATAATCGGCACCCTTGCCGGTTCCGCAACACTGGGACTGCTTATTCCGCCGTCTATTATTTTAATCGTCTATGGAGTGGCAACTGAACAGTCCATTGCCAGGCTTTTTATTGCCGGTGTTCTTCCCGGTTGCCTGCTTGTGGCTCTTTTTATCGGCTATGTTATGCTCTGGTCACTGTTTCATCCCGGCAGGATTCCGGCGGGTGAGGCGGCTTTACCGCTTAAAGAAAAAATACTGCGGTCCAGACGGCTGATCCCGGTCGTTCTTCTCATAGGCGGTGTTATCGGCTCTATCTATTCCGGTATTGCCTCTCCTACTGATGCAGCTGCAGTCGGCGTACTGCTGGCCCTGGTTTTGTCCTGGTATACCGGTACCCTCTCTAAACAGACCTTCCTTGAGGGGCTGATTGGGGCGACCAAAACATCCTGCATGATCGCCTTTATTCTTGCTGGTGCCGCCTTTTTGACTGTTGCCATGGGTTTTACAGGGATTCCGAAGATGCTTGCCGGCTGGATTGGTACACTTGAGCTTTCCTCCTATGCCCTGCTGGGTGCTTTGACCATTTTTTTTATTATTCTCGGATGTTTCCTCGATGGAATTTCAGTGGTTGTTCTTACTACCTCCGTCATAATGCCGATGATTGAACAGGCTGGAATTGATCCTCTCTGGTTTGGTATTTTTGTAGTTATCGTGGTGGAGATGTCGCAGATAACACCACCTGTTGGGTTTAACCTTTTTGTTATTCAGGGATTGACGGGAATGAATATTTTAAAGGTAGCCTACGCTGCAGCCCCATTCTTTCTGCTGCTTCTCGCCGGACTTGGTATTATTGTTATGGTACCGGAAATTGTTACACTCCTTCCTGATCTGATGAGTGGCTGATTGGTAGAAAATTGTTGTGATAATATTCCTAACCCGACTCGTCGGAAAACTTTCAGTCTCGCTGGATAAGTACCTTGAAAGTAAATGGAACAATATATTTTCAAAATATACTCCTTGGTTTCTTGTTTTTTATGACAGAAGTTCAAGAGTAAGGTACTAATAGGATAAGAATTATTTTTATCAATATTATCACAAAATCAGAAGGGAGTTCGCATGCGCTGGGAAAGAGGACGCCGAAGCAGCAATGTCGAAGATCGTAGAAGCAGCAGGGTTCCCCGCGGGGTAAAAAGTGGTGGGATCGGCATTCTACTGCTGGCATTAGTTGGTATGTTTTTTGGCATAAATCCGCTCACAGTTTTAAATGTTGGAAATACGATCCAGGAAAAACTGCCGGTGCCTCAAAGCTCGGGACCGTACCAGCCTACTGCTGAAGAGCAGAAACAGGCTGAATTCATTGCCGTGGTACTGGCCGATACGGAAGATGTCTGGAACCAGGTTTTCAGGGAGAACGGTGGGACCTACCAGGAGCCCACCCTGGTTCTGTTCAGCGGCTCAGTTCAATCAGCATGTGGCTATGCCCAGGCGGCTATGGGGCCGTTTTATTGCCCCGGCGATCGTAAGGTGTACATCGATCTTTCTTTTTACAAGGATTTGCAGGTAAAAATGAATTCTCCCGGTGATTTTGCCCGTGCCTATGTGGTAGCCCACGAGATTGGCCACCATGTGCAGAAACTGCTGGGTATCAGCGATAAAGTTCATGAGCTGCAGCAAAGACTCTCAAAGAGTGATTATAACAAGGTTTCAGTGCGGCTGGAGTTACAGGCCGACTGTTTTGCCGGTGTCTGGACGAACCGTGCAGATCAGATACGGGAAATCCTTGAGCCTGGCGATATCGAAGAGGCATTGAACGCGGCAAGTAATATCGGTGATGACCGTCTGCAGAAGCAGGCCCGGGGGTATGTTACTCCCGATTCTTTCACCCATGGCAGTTCGGCCCAGCGGGTTCGATGGTTTACGCTGGGGTATACAAGCGGTAATATGAACAGCTGCGATACTTTTAATGCCCAGAATTTATGATGGTTAAGTAACAACTAGTTTTGCCAAATCTTCGTTATTCCCGCGTAGGTGGGAGATAAACGAAGACTTCGATCAAGTCATTCAACCTCCTCTGGGTTCCCGCTTGCGCGGGAATGACGGACTGGGGTGCTTTTGACTAATATTTGTCGTAAACGGGGCGGACAGTTTAGTACCCTTTTCTCTACTCTCAGGAGGATTTATCCATGAAAAAAATAACCTGTTTCTTATGTGTTTTATTTATATTTGGTGTCAGTCAGGTGACCCTGGCAGCCCAGACAATTAAGTTGGGTGTAGTGACCAAACCCGGTTCGGCGCAGAATATTGTGGCGGAGAAGTTCAAAGAGCTGGTTGAGCAGCGCTCGGGCGGAGCTTATGAGGTCAAGATCTTCCATTCCAAGTCCATTGGTAATGAGACTGAAATTCTGCAGCAGATCCAGATGAACACCATCCAGATGGGGGTGATTACAGGTGGTCCGTTTGATACCTTTGATCCCATTGTCCGGGTGATTAACTATCCGTTTCTGTTTAAAGATGGTGCCCAGGCCGATGCCATTCTTGATGGTCCTCTGGGCAAGGAAATCCTGGATGATCTGGCAGCTGTGGGATTTAAAGGGCTCTGTTTTTCAGAAAACGGGTTTCGTAACCTGACCAACAATAAACATGCGGTAAAGACGGCAGATGAAATTAAGGGCCTTAAGATCCGGGTAATGGCTTCACCGCTGCATAAGGCTATCTGGCAATCCCTTGGCGCAAACCCCACCCCCATGCCGTGGCCGATTTACACTGAGCTTGAGCAGGGCGTTATCGATGGCCAGGAGAATCCGCTCTGGGTCATGGAAGTGTACAAATTTTTTGAGATCCAGAAATATATGACCTTGACCCGCCATGTCTATTCACCCCATATCGATGTGGCATCCATGATCTGGTGGAAGACATTGAAACCAGCTGACCAGGAGATGATCTCCAAGGCCATATATGAAGCCGCTCTGTTTCAGCGCAAGGACAATCGGGATAAGGACGGTGCTCGTCTTGCTCTGCTAAAAGAAAAGGGCATGAGCGTGGAAGAGCAGCCTGATCTGGCCTCCTTCAGGGCCAAGGTTTCAGGCTTGAAAGATATGGATTTGTTTAAGGAACCCAAGGTTCAGGAGCTGCTATTGAAAATCATGGAAGCGACTAAATAAACAGCTTACTGGCCACACGTGCTAGAATTTCTTGAAAAAACCTGCGCTGCTGTAAACCGGGCAATTGAATACTCCCTCTTTGGGCTGGGATTCTCGATGGCTATCCTGGTGGCAGTCCAGGTTTTTTGTCGTTATGTGCTGAATTCTTCCCTGTTCTGGTCCGAAGAACTGGCCCGTTATATGCTGGTCTGGCTCAGCTTTCTTGGGGCGACAGTAGCCTATTACCGCAATCTGCATCCGGGAGTTGATGCTTTTACTTCCCGGATATCACCTGAAAAACAGCGCATCACACAGTTGCTTGTTCATGCAACAGCTATGGTTCTGGCACTGGTTATGGTTATCTCAGGCATTCAGTTTGCCTGGTTTGTCCGCATGCAGATTTCCCCTGCTCTTGCTATCCCAAAATGGATTATCCTGGCGGTAATTCCGGTGAGTGGAGGCATTCTCTTTGTCTATGCACTAGCTTTTCTCCTGAAAACCATGCAGCGGGTGCAGCCGTGACCTCGGAAATCCTGCTAATTACCCTGCTTCTCTTTTTTGCGATCAATACGCCGATTGCTATTGCAATTGGCATCAGCTCGGTCATTACCATTCTGATTCAGGGAGATTTCCCGTTGATGATGGTGGCCCAGCGCATGTTTTCCGGCACCGACTCCTTTCACCTGATGGCCGTCCCGCTGTTTATGTTTGCCGGGGTGCTGATGGATGCAGGTGGTATCAGCCGCAGGATCATTGACTTTGCCAACGCCCTTGTGGGCTGGCTGCCGGGTGGACTGGCAGCGGTGACCATTGTCTCAGCCATGTTCTTTGCCGGTATTTCCGGTTCTGCTGCGGCTGATGCTGCAGCGGTAGGTGCGATTCTGATCCCGGCCATGAAAAAATCAGGTTATGATTCTGATTTTGCTGCAGCTGTACAGGCTTCCGGTGGTTCCATCGGAGTGATTATTCCTCCTTCCATCCCCATGATCATCTTTGGTTTTCTAACCGGTGCCTCTATTGGTCAGCTCTTTGCCGCAGGGATTATTCCTGGGATCCTTATCGGCCTGTCACTCATCCTGGTCTCCACATTAATCTCCCTGAAATATAACTATTCCGCCACTGCTCCTTTTTCCCTGTCCGCGCTCTGGAAAACCTTCCGGCGTGCTCTGCTGGCAATGGGGGCTCCAATAATTATCCTTGGCGGCATTCTGACGGGGATTTTTACTGCCACTGAATCTGCTGCTGTTGCAGTAGTCTATGCTTTGCTGGTGGGTATGTTTGTCTATCGGAAAATAAAAATCCGTGACCTTTTTCCCTTGTTCCGGGACGGTGCTGTGACCTCGGCTATTGTCATGTTTATCATTGCCATGGCCTCCATTTTCAGCTGGATTGCAGCCATTGAGGATATCCCGGCCCAGCTGGCGGGGGGATTGCTCTCGTTGAGTGATAATCCGGTTATCCTGCTGTTACTAATCAACCTGGTGTTGCTTATTGCCGGAACCTTTGTCGAAACCACGGCTGCACTGATTCTACTGGTGCCCATGATTACCGCAATGCAGCCTTCTCTGCATATCGACCTGATCCAGCTCGGCGTGATCGTTGTTACCAATCTGGCAATTGGAATGCTTACCCCACCAATGGGTATCTGCCTGATCGTTTCCTGCTCAATATCCGGGGACAGCCTGGGGGCTGTCAGTCGTCGTGTACTACCGTTCCTGGCAATTTTGATCGTTGATCTGCTGATTATCACCTTTTACCCACCGCTTACCATGTGGATGGCCGGGATAGTTGCAGGGTAAAAATATTTCTAAGGTACTAAGACGGGCTAATCACCCGTAACCCAAAAGATAAATTCTCTCACCACAGAGACCACAGACGACAGAGAGAAAAGAATTTCTTTTTACCTTCTCTGTGTCCTCTGTGGTTTAAGTTCTGGAAGTCTACGTTTATCTCTGGTTTTTTATGACAGAAGTTCTGGCGTATATCTAAAGAGATGAAGCGGCCCGTGAGGCCTGATCATAGAGGCCGGACATAAGCCGCAGGAGTGCGGCCGCCTGGCTGATCTCCGAACCTTCCTGCCCCAGGGTACGGTAGGCTGAGGTTAAACATTGTTCCCGAACTTCCCGGTATCGTGAACAGGCCTCCTCCCCTTTATCTGTGACAAAATAAAGGATCTCCTTACCATGTTTCTCCCGGTCGACAAGTTCTGTCTTTACCAGCTTTTTCAACGAATAGTTAACGGTATGCTGATCTTCTATATGGAGTACAAAGCATATATCAACCAGTTTCTTTTTGCGGTTCCTGTGATTGACATTGTGCAGTACCAGAACATCGAGAGGGCTGAAATCAGAATATCCAGCAGCATGCATACATCGTATCATCCACCTGGAAAAAGCGTTGTGAGCGATAATCATGCCATATTCAAATTCGCTCAACGGCCAGCTGTCAGGAGATGTGAGATGTTCTGATGAGACAATGGGGGCTAGTGGATTTATGTCTGATAATTTTTTATTGTCGTCCATGCTGGATTTATTTCTCTTTTTCTTCTTTTAGTAACTTGTAGTTGATGCTGTCAACAAGGGCCTGCCAACTGGCTTCGATAATATTCACAGAAACCCCGACGGTGCCCCAGGAGGAATGATTGTCTTTGCTTTCAACGAGGACTCTGACCCGTGCCTGAGTTCCGCGTTCTCCCGAGAGCACTCGCACTTTATAGTCGGTAAGTTCTATTTTTTCCAGACAGGGGTAAAAACGGGTTAACGCTTTACGAATAGCCTTGTCCAGAGCATTTACCGGACCGTCACCCATGGCAGCGGTATGTACTTCGCTGCCGCCGACAAAAAGACGGATAGTAGCTTCCGTGAGAGTCGGTTTGTCCATTCTATATTTATGATTCATTACCCGGAAGGTTTCAAATTTGAAGTAGTTCCGCTGCAGTCCCAGAGCTCTTCGCATCAACAGCTCAAAACTGGCTTCAGCTCCCTCATACTGGTAACCCAGATTTTCAAGCTCTTTCAATTCGCTGATGATGGTTGAAATGACCGGGTCATCGGAAGAGATCTTGAGGTTCCATTGTTTTGCCTTATGCAGGATATTGGAACGCCCTGATTGATCTGAAATAAGTATTCGACGTATGTTTCCAACCTTGTCCGGGGGGATGTGTTCATAGGTAAGTGGATTCTGTTTTACTGCACTGACATGGATACCACCTTTATGGGCGAATGCGGATTGACCTACATAGGGTTGATATCGGTTATGGGGAAGGTTGGCGAGCTCGTTTACATACCGTGAAGTGGAGTATAACCTGTCAATATGTTTCCTCACTTCACACTCGATGCCCATCTTGAAAACAAGGGCAGGGATGATGGAGGTGAGGTTGGCATTGCCGCATCTCTCGCCAAATCCGTTAATAGTTCCCTGCACCTGTTTCACTTTCGTCTCAGCAATTGCAAGCAGTGAATTGGCAACAGCGGATTCGGAGTCGTTATGAGCGTGTATGCCAAGCTCAACGGTTTTTCCCAGATCTGCAAAATAGTTCTTTACCGTATTTATTATTGTCGGCAGTTCATGGGGCAGGGTACCGCCATTGGTATCGCAGAGGATGAGGGCTTCGGCACCGCCCTCAACAGCACTTTCAAGGGTCTGCAGTGCATATTCCCGGTTGTTCTTAAAACCGTCAAAAAAATGTTCAGCATCATAAAAGAGATGGTCAACATGGGGGCGGAGATAACTCAGTGTATCCCTTATAATCTGTAAATTATCTTCCAGTTCAATACGCAGGGCGTCATGGACATGGATATCCCAGCTCTTTCCAAAGATAGTAATGACAGGTGTTTTGGCTGCAAGTAGTGCCTGCAGGTTAGGATCGGTTTCGGGACTGTTTTTAAAATGACGGGTAGAGCCGAATGCGGCAAGTTTTGCATGCTTCAGTTTTACAGATTGCATTTTGTTGAAGTACTCAACCGACAGGGGATTTGATCCGGGCCAGCCTCCTTCAATATAATCGATTCCAAGCTTATCAAGGGCTACTGTAATGCGAATTTTGTCCTCAACGGAAAGATTAAAATTTTCTGCCTGGGTTCCGTCCCTGAGGGTTGTGTCATAAAGTTCTATTTGCTGGGTCATATCTGTTCCTTATTAGTGCCTTACTCCCAAGTTTCTGTCATAAAAAACAGGTAAGCGCAGACTCCGAGAAATTCAGGAAGGTCGTTTAAAATTTCATTGTTGAATATACTTCCATGGCACTAATCCAAGTATTCTAAAATTCCAATTTATTCGGGTTGGCAGTAACAATGCGATAGGTGAAGGTAAAAGAGTTCCCATGATATGCAAAATTGAGAAAAAATTAAAGAGCAAAAAATTTCAGTTTTTAGGTATTATCATCTATAGACCTGTAGCCTGTTATAAATATATGTTTTATTCCAGTGGGTTAAGATAGTATGTAAAGTGTTGACATAACTGTTGTCGATCTGTAGTGTGAAAAAATCACCTATTATCGAAAAAGGAGCTATTAAAATGTCTGATCAACAAGTAGCACTGATTACCGGCGCGGCCAGTGGAATTGGCCTGGCGGTTACCGAGGCCCTGTCTGCTGCGGGTCGTACCGTCGTGCTGGCGGATGTGAATACTGAAGCGGGAGAAACTGCGGCCCGGCGTCTCGGCGGAACCTTTGTTCAGGCCGATCTGAGTAAGGGGGAAGGCTGTAAGTCACTGGCTGAGACTGTGCTCAATAAGTTTGGCCGCTGTGATATTCTGGTTAATAATGCCGGCATTCAGCATGTCGCGCCGATTGAGGATTTCCCTGAAGAAAAATGGGACTTTATCATTAATTTGATGTTGACCGCCCCTTTCCTGCTAAGTAAATACTTTTGGCCGGCCATGCGCAAACGCGGCTGGGGTCGAATCGTCAATATCAACTCTGCTCACGGTCTGCGTGCTTCGGAATTCAAGGTGGCCTATATCAGTGCAAAACATGGCCTGGCAGGTTTGACCAAAACCGCTGCGCTGGAAGGCGGGCCCCAGGGAATTACTGTCAATTCCATCTGTCCGGCCTACGTTCGCACCCCGTTGGTTGACAATCAAATCGAAGCGCAAGCCGCAACTCACGGCATTCCGCGAGAAGAGGTGATCAGCAATATCATGCTCAAAAAGGCTGCGGTTAAAAAGCTGATCGAGCCGAGTGAGGTCGGTGAGCTGGTCGTTTATCTCTGTTCTGATTCGGCAGCCTGCATCACCGGCTCGATGCTGACAATTGACTGCGGTTGGACCGCTGGTTGATCTGAAGATTTCTGGGAAAGTGCAGGGACAAGTAGTGTTGAAGAAGAGCTTGGTAATGCTTCTCGCTAAGTTGGAAAGAGGACAGAACTCTGTTAAAAGCATTCTGCCCTCGAATGAGAATCACAGCACTATGAACCAAAGAAGATTCCCGGCAGCCAGGTGACAAGGCTGGGGAATATTGCAAGAATGAGTAAACCAATAAGCTGCAGCAGAACAAAAGGCATGATGCCCCTGTAGATATGGCCCATGGTATATCCTTCCGGTGCCACCCCTTTGAAGTAGAACAGGGCATAGCCAAAAGGAGGAGTGAGAAATGAAGTCTGCAGATTCACACAGAGCAGGATTGAGAACCAGAGTGGGTTAAAATCGAGCTCCATGGCAATGGGCATAAAAATAGGTACGGTAACAAGCAGAATAGCCGCCCAGTCAATGAACATGCCCATAAGAAATACAATGGACATCATAATGAGCAGAACGATCCATCTGTTCATCCCGGAGCCAACCAGGACATCGGCTACAACATCTCCTCCGCCCATGGAAAGAAAAACAGTGCTGAAAAATTTTCCGCCGATAAAGAGCATCATCACCATGGCAGTTGTACTCATGGTGGCATGAGCGGATTCCTTCAAAACTGTCCAGTTTAATTTGCCGTTTACAGCAGCCAGAACAAGTGCGCCAAACGCGCCGAGTCCTGCGGCTTCAGTGGGGGTGGCAACACCGGCAAGAATAGTGCCCATAACTGCCAGAATAAGTGCCATTGGCGGAATCAGAGACTTAAGGGTCAGCCTGATTTTCTTGGCCATGGTCCATTTGGAAGCCTCTTCTTTGGAAATAGGAGGGCCGAGTTGCGGGTTGATATTGCAGCGGATTAAAATATAGCCAAAATAGAGTGAGGCCAGGAGTAATCCCGGGAAAATGGCCCCGGCGAAAAGGTTGCCCACAGAGGTTTCTTTCATACCGGTGAGTCCACCGTAGACTACCATCATGATACTCGGTGGAATCAGGATACCAAGGGTTCCAGCGGCACAGATGATACCTGCCGACATCTCTTTCTGGTAGCCTTTTTTCATCAGGGCGGGGGTTGCAAGGAGGCCCATGGCAACAACTGAGGCGCCGATGATACCTGTGGTGGCTGCAAAAACCGTGCAGACTACAACAACAGCAAGACCCAGGCCACCTTTTAGACCGCCGAGAACAACAAAGAGTGTCTCGAAAAGTTCATCGGCGACTTTTGATCTGTCAAGCAGCTGGGCCATAAGGATAAACAGGGGTATGGCTACAAGGACATAATTGTTCATCAATCCCCAGGTATTGTTGGCAAACATGTCGAAAATGGCACCAACGTCACCGCCGCTATCTATTAGACCGAAGAGGGCGGCGACTGCGGCCAGGGTGTAGGCCAGGGGATGGCCCAAAGTGATGGCAGCAATGAGAGTGACAAACATGGCCACTGTTAAGATTTCCGGACTCATGATTCCACCTGCTCATTAGTATTAAAAAGGATCTGCAATTCTTTAATCAGATTTGAAATGCCCTGCATAAGCAAAAAGAAGAAACAGAGCGCCATGACAACTTTGAAGGGGTAGATAGGGGGCGCCCAGCTGGTGGAGTTACGTTCGAGTCCCTGAATAGATGTAAGGGCGAATGTGGTCGACCAGATGGTCATGCCGAGCATGACCGGCATAAAGAAAATCAGTGTTGTGAGTACGCTGATAGCGGCCCGGACCTTTTTCGGTGCCAGAGAGGTGAAGATATCCACCTGCACGTGTCCTTTTCGCACGTCAGTATAGGAAATACCGAACATATAGTGCATGCCGTAAAGGAACGCGGTGGCTTCAAAACCCCAGGTCGTTGGTGTATTGAAGCCATAACGCATGATAACCTCATAAAGTACCACTCCGAGGAGAGGGAATATCAGCATCGAGGTGATCTCACCCTGTCTGGTACTGAACGCGTCAATAGTTCTGGATATTTTTGCGAACATCACACTATCCTTCTGTTTTGTAACTATTTGATGAAGACATTTATACCCTTAAAGAAGACACCACACATGGAATCGGTGTGGTGTCTTCCTTATATGCAGTTAGAATTATTCTGTGACTTGACCTGAGATATAAGTCTCATATGGCCATGGGGTAATACCGCTGCGTACCTCTCTCCATATTGCGTAATCCTTGATAAATGCCTCCTGACTGTCCAGAGCTTTTTTCACATCCGGATGTTTGGCCTTAACCGAATCAAGGTACTCCTTGGTGGTTTTACGGAAAGCGATCATAGTTTCTTTATCCATTTTCACAAATTCAACTTTTTCTGCGAATTTGTTGATCGCTTCTGAGTTCAGGGCGCTGATCCAGTTGTAACTCCATGCCTGGGTTTCGGCCGCTGCGATCTTTACGATCCATTTCAGATCTTCCGGCAGCTCATCCCATGCTTTTTGATTGAAGAACAGTGCGCATTGAACACCAGGCTGATGAACACCAGGCTGGATGACATATTTGGTGATTTCGTCAAAACCCATTGGATAATTGATTGCCGGTGATGAGAACTCGGCTGCATCAATTACTCCACGTTCAAGAGCGAGATAAACTTCTCCACCGGGGAGTGGAGATACGGAGGCTCCAATGTTGTTCATGATATCCATAAACCAGCCGGGAGTACGAACACGCATACCTTTGAAGTCTTCCATCTTGGTGGCACGCTTATTGGAAAAAAGGCCCATCTCCTGCCCGACTTGTCCGCCGGGAAGGGCGTACAGGCCGAATTGACCGTAAAGATCCTGCATCTGCTGCAGACCGCCTTTTTCCTGGAGCCAGATATTATACCCTTCTGCGTCAAGGCCAAAAGGTACGGATGCGAAGGCAACAAAGGCCTCATTCTTGCCTTTCCAGTATCCGGGCCAGTCGTGTCCAACCTGGGCAGATCCTTTGGCAACGGCATCAAAACTCTGCATTGCAGGAACAAGCTCACCGGCCGAGAACGGCTTGATATCAAGACGTCCGGCAGAGGCAAGGCGTACACTGTCGGCAAAATGGGCTGCGATATCATAGAAAAGAAGACCTTTGGACCATGGCATTACCATTTTCCACCGAATCTTCTCATCTGACGGCTTGAATTTTACCCGTTTAGCCTCTGCATGGCGCGGATCATTACCGAATTTTTCACGCTTGGCAGCACTGGCCGAACTGAGAGTCAGTCCTGTTGTGACCAGCAGAGTAAGTACGATTGCAAAAATACGTTTCATAGAAACTCCTCCTTATGAGAACCTAATGTTTATGAACAGGTTTATCTGGCGCCTGTCCTTGACCGATTTATATGCACAACTGCATTGTTGAATATCATAAAGCAGTGTGAATTGGTAGTACCAATGTTTAGCATATGGAGATTTGTTGTCAAGAAAAAACCTGTCGAGCAAAGAAAAACTTTGATAAAATCAGTGTAAAGGGTTACTCTGGAGTAGTTGTGCTGAAGTAGTGACAACAGGCATCCTCTGTTGTGTAATGGTAGTACCAATGCTGAGTTTTCGTGTTGCGATGTTCTAACCAGAATAAATCGGACTTTTAGAATGCTTGGATAAGTGCCATGGAAGTATATTCAACAATAATTTTTTAACGACCTTCCTGAGTTTCTTGTTTTTTCTTACAGAAGTTCTGGAGTAAGGCACTAAATGGCTTTTTGGTTGTGCTTCCCCCCTGAATGACAGGAGGCTGTAATTCTTAGGAACTAATAGAAAAATAGTGACAATATGAACCTGAAACCAATTAAACCGAAGCGTATTTCAGATCAGGTCTTTGAACAAATCCGTGAGCTGATATATAAGGGCGATTTTAAACCCGGGCAGCAGATTTTACCGGAGCGTGAACTTGCCGTATCTATGGCTGTCAGCAGAACATCTGTGAGGAATGCAATAAATAAACTTGTAACCATGGGTCTGCTTGAGCACAGGCAGGGACAGGGGACTTTTGTCAGTTCCCCTGATAATCGTAAGGGTAACCCCCTTGCAGCCGCCATGGCTACAGAAGATGCGACTTTGGATGACCTTCTGGAAGTACGGCTCGGCCTTGAGTGTAATGCCGCACTGCTTGCAGCGCAAAGGGCCACAGAAAAAGATCTGAATGCGATGTTGAAAAGTATTGATGAAATGGAGGAAGATCTGGCTACTACAGACAAAATCAGTACTGAAGCTGATGCCGCTTTCCATATGGCTGTCACCTTCTCAACGAAAAATCCTGTTCTGATCCACCTTATGAGGAATTTTTATGACTTCCTTTTTATTGGTATAAAGAAGAATCTCACCCATATGTATATGGATCGCAATGCTCTGGTGGCTGTCTTGGAGCATCATAAGGCCGTGTATGATGCAATCATGGCCAGAAAGCCGGAAGAAGCCCATAATGCAATGCGTACTCATATCCAGTATGTACAGAACTATTTTCGACAACGATAATAGCGTTATTTCACAGTTCTTCCTGTTGTTTTTCACAAATTCTTTACTTCCAATAGATTCTTAAATTAAAAGCTATAGCTGAGCATGAGAGAAAGGAGGTGATGTTGATGCCTGAAACTTGCCGCCCTGTCAGATAAAATAACATTGAATAGTTAGTAAATATACGGTATAACGATTTTTATTATCGATTTGGCCAAACTGCCAGTGGGAATGCGTGTTTGGCTTGAATTGAGTAGTCTGTCATTCATAGATGTATGGTTAAACCCTCTGACTGTTCAAAGGGTTGATATGTAAGTAATCATCCAAATGGAGGAGAATGTATGGATAGGAGAACTTTTCTCAAAACTGCTTGTGCGGGAGCTGTTGTTGCAGGATCAGCAATTGCTGGAGCGCCGTCGGTTCACGCTTCAGACAAGATCCGCTGGAAAATGGTTACAACCTGGCCTAAAAACTTCCCGGGTCTGGGTACCGGAGCTAATCATCTGGCAAAGACCATTACTGAGATGTCTGGTGGTCGGTTAGATGTAAAAGTGTATGGCGCCGGTGAACTTGTCCCTCCATTTGAATCATTTGATGCTGTTTCCAGAGGAACAGCCCAGATGGGACATGGTGCGGCCTATTACTGGAAAGGTAAATCAGAAGCTACTCAGTTCTTTGCCGCGGTACCATTTGGACTGAATGCTCAGGAGATGGCAGGCTGGATATACAAAGGTGGTGGCCAGGAATTGTGGGATGAAGTGTATTCTGCGTTCAACCTCAAGGCTTTTGCCGCCGGCAATACCGGAGTGCAAATGGGTGGGTGGTTTAACAAAGAGATCAATACCATCGATGATTTCAAAGGTCTCAAAATGCGTATGCCCGGGCTTGGTGGTGAAGTAATTAAGCGGGCAGGTGCAACACCTGTATCACTGCCGGGTGGTGAGATATTCCCATCCCTGCAGTCAGGCGCAATCGATGCTACTGAATGGGTCGGTCCATATAACGATCTGGCGTTTGGTTTTTATAAAGTTGCTAATTATTACTACTGGCCGGGATGGCATGAGCCAGGAACAGTTCTGGAGTGCTTCGTTAACAAGGATGCATTCTACGGACTGCCAAAAGATCTTCAGGCAATTGTAACTGCTGCCATGAAAGATGCGTATACCGACATGTTGGCCGAATTTACAACAATGAATAATGCTGCTCTGGTCGAACTGGTTGCAAAGCATAATGTAACTTTGAAGCGCTTTCCTGACGCAGTACTCAAGAAAATGGGTGAACTGAGTAAATCAGTTGTCGAGGAAGTAGCGAATAGAGATCCGATGTCAAAGAAAGTATATGAATCTTTTAATCAATATCGTACACAATCAATGGATTGGGGTAACATTGGTGAGGTTGGATATAGCCTTGCGCGTGCATTAACTTTTAAAGGATAATTGTTTTTTAGTACAGAGAAAAAGGGGAACTGCTGCAGGTCATCGCAACAGTTTCCTTTTCTTGTTTGCTCGTTACGGGCGAAGAATATCAATTTGAGTTCAATATGTTTATAAAAATTGCGGACCGGATCGATGCGATGAACGACCTGATAGGCAGAGGCGTGTCATGGTTGACACTTTTTATGGCCCTGGTGATGTTTGTGACAGTAGTCCTGAGGTACGTCTTCAATATGGGTTGGATCTGGATGCAGGAATCCGTCGTTTTTATGCACGGATTTGTATTTATGCTTGCAGGTGGTTACACACTGCTTGCTGAAGAACATGTTCGAATTGATATCTTTTACCGGCCAATGAGTGAGAGGAAGAAAGCCATTGTAAATTTGATTGGTATAGTTTTTTTGCTTTTTCCAACTTGTTTTGTGATTTTTTATTACGGTTATTCATATGTGGGCGATTCTTGGAGTGTATTTGAGGGTTCAAGGGAAGCCGGAGGATTGCCGGGTGTTTTTCTTTTAAAGTCAGCGATTTTGGTCTTTCCCGTTTTGGTTGGATTGCAGGGGGTTGCTAAATTTATTCGAGCACTAAACACGCTCACTGTTTCAACGTAATATCATTTTCAATTTAAAATAAAAAACATTTATGCCTCACGAATTGTATCCAGTTTTAATGTTTGGAGTTGCTGTTGCAGTGCTTCTAATGGGGTATCCTGTAGCATTCAGTTTAGCCGGTACTGCTATTCTGTTTGCACTCTTTGGCGTATTTACGGGGGTGTTTGATCTCACCTTCCTGGCGGCATATCCCGAACGTATTTTGGGTGTCATGGGAAACCAGACACTTATTGCAATTCCCTTGTTTATTTTTATGGGGGTAATGCTTGAGCGTGCCAAAATTTCTGAGGAACTGCTGGAAACCATGGGCATGCTCTTTGGCAAAGTCAGAGGTGGTCTTGGAATTTCAGTCTGCATTGTTGGGGCAATGTTAGCGGCTTCAACCGGAATTGTCGGGGCAACAGTAGTTACCATGGGATTGATTTCATTGCCTTCAATGCTGCGGTTCAACTACTCTCCTTCCCTTGCGGCAGGAATTGTAGCGGCTTCGGGCACACTTGGGCAAATCATTCCACCCAGTATAATTCTGATTATTCTGGGAGATGTAATCAGCTCAGCACACCAGCAGGCCCAACTGGCACTGGGCAACTTTTCTCCCACATCGGTCTCTGTTGGTGACTTGTTTGTTGGCGCCCTGCTTCCAGGCCTTGTTCTGGTGGGACTATACATTCTTTATATAGGCATCATAGCAGCACTTAAACCTGAAGCTGCCCCCGCTCTGCCGGATGAGATTCTAAAAAGCGTAACCGGCTATAAACTCTGGGTCAAAGTTGTCAAAGTATTGATACCTCCTCTATTGCTTATCCTGGGGGTGCTTGGTTCCATTCTGGCTGGACTGGCTACGCCAACAGAGGCGGCATCAGTCGGTTGTGTGGGTGGTATCCTCTTAACAGCGATCAAAGGACAGCTGAGTCTGAAAATTTTGAGGGAGGTCATGATAACCAGTACCCATGTCAACTGCATGGTGTTTATCATTTTGCTGGGAGCCAGCATGTTCTCTCTCGTCTTTCGTGGCTTTGAAGGTGATGACGTTGTTCACAATCTGTTGACCGGTTTGCCGGGTGGGGTAGGCAGTGCCTTCCTGGTGGTGATGCTTATCATGTTCGTCATGGGTTTTTTCCTTGATTTTTTTGAAATCACCTTTGTCGTAGTACCCATTGTCGGTCCAATTCTGCTCATGATGGGGCTTGACCCGGTTTGGCTTGGTGTTATGATTGCTATTAATCTTCAGACTTCATTTCTGACACCTCCCTTTGGCTTTGCATTATTTTATCTCCGGGGAGTGGCACCAGACTCTGTGACCACGATGCAGATTTATAAAGGAGTGATCCCCTTCATCTTTCTGCAACTTGTAATGTTGATTATTCTATGGTTCTGGCCGGGCCTTGCTACCTGGCTCCCAGGAGTTGTCTATGGTACGTGATAATGAGCGAGTAGTCGTCGCTACCTACTCATAAAACCAAGTGGTTCATAACCTGATCAGGGCCGACCATGAATCGTTCTGCATATCTGACCACCGGCTTCGCAATAAAAACTCTTTCCCGTCTTTCCAAGGCGGATATTGCTGTTCACGGAAAGGAGAATATTCCTTCCGGACAGGCAATCTTTGTGATCAATCACTTCACCCGTATTGAGACACTCTTACTTCCATCCTATATTTCCGGCTTAACCGATACGCCCGTGTGGTCCCTTGCCGACGCATCACTTTTTAGTGGTGGGCTGGGGAAATTTTTTGATCTCGTCGGGGCGGTATCCACCAGCGATCCCAAAAGGGATAAACTGATAGTTAAAAGTCTGCTTACCGGGGAGGCCAGCTGGATTATTTTTCCGGAAGGCCGCATGGTGAAGACAAAGAAGATCATGGACAACGGCAAGTTTATGATCGATCATCCCGGCGGAATGCATGAGCCCCGCACAGGAGCCGCTGCCTTGGCTTTAACGGCGGAGCTTTACCGCAGGTATATCTTTGAGCTTACAGAATCATCTCCAACTCAAGTCTGGTCAGTTTTGGAAAGTCTGAAGATTGAGAATCTGAACGAAATAAAGACTCAACCGACAGTGATTGTGCCGGTAAACCTTACCTACTATCCCATTCGGGCCATGGAGAATATTGCCTCGACTCTTGCCGAAAAGCTGGTGAAAGACATTTCGGAGAGGATGGTTGAGGAGATAATGACAGAGGGGACAATGCTGCTGTCCGGGGTTGATCTGGATGTCCGCTTTGGCAAGCCAATTGAAATTGAACCGTTTCTTGATCCGAAATGGCTGACGGAGAGTATGTTCAGAGATGGACTTGAGGGCTATTTTCTATCAGATGAGCTGAAGAAAAAGATGCGGGCACCGGCATATAAAATTATGCAGCGGTATATGGGTGATATTTATGGGCTGACTACCGTGAATCACGAGCATCTGTACGCCTCTTTGATCAGGATGTATCCTTTTGAACGTATAAAAGAATCTGATTTTAAAAGAAGGGTGTTTTATGCGGCCTCATTGATTAGCAACAGAGAGGATTATAAAGGCGAGTTTTTTCTGCATAAATCCTTACAGGGGAGTCAGGCACATCTGGTCACTGACGACCGCTTCAAAAAATATGAAAATTTCCTGCAACTGGCCATAGAAAAAGGTGTGGTAAGGAAAGATGGTGACTATCTTGTTAAGAACCGTTCCAGTTTATCACGTCCTTTAAGTTATCATAAGAGAAGAATTGATAATCCAATAGAGATAATGGCCAACGAAGTGGAACCGCTGATCAGGTTGCAGAAGCTGCTGCGATCAACTGGTCGGCAGCCCGTCTTTCTATTAAAACTTCTTTTGATCCGACACCTTATAAAGCAGGAGCTTATAGATTATGATAAGGCATGTGGAAACTATATTCCCTCGGCAGAGAAGGGTCTGGCCTGTTTGGGAAGGCCTTTTTTGCTGTCAGCTCTTCGTCGTAAAAGGGGGGTCGTCCTGGTACATAGTTATCTGGCAGTGCCGGCAGAGGTGAGAGGCCTGGCAGATCATTTGAGGCGGGAGGGGTTCTGGGTATATGCGCCACGTCTGCCGGGACATGGTACTTCTTCAGAGGATCTGGTCGAAAGGAAGTATCAGGAATGGATGGAGGCGGTTGAGCGGGGATTTGTTCTTATGAGCAATATCTGTGATAGTGTGATTCTGGGTGGGGTGGCAGTCGGCGGTAGCATAGTACTGAATCTGGCTGCAAGAGTACCCGAGGTAGCTGGTGTTTTTGCTCTTTGCCCTCCACTCTCGTTAAGTGACTATTCCACCAATTTTATGCCGGCGGTTGATGTCTGGAATCGAATGTTGAATAAAATGAAAGGGGAGGGCAAAAAACGGTTTTTAGACTTCTCCCATGGAAATCCCCATGTCAACTATATTAAGAATCCTGTCGCAGGGGTAAACGAGGTTGGTAAGTTTCTCGATTTTGCAAAAAAGCAGTATGGCACAATTCAACAGCCCACTCTGGTCATTCAGGCTGATAAGAATCCTATTGTCGATCCGGAGGGAAGCAGAAAAATATACGAATTGATCGAAAGTGATCAGAAGGAGTATTGTCTGTTGAGTTTTGACAGACATATACTGGTGCATGGCAAGAGAGCGGACATGGTTCAGCGTAAAATCTCAAATTTTATAAAGAGATTAGAAGATTATAAGATGCCTTTGAAAAGTGGTGAGGGTAAAACAGCATGGCCTGAATATTATGCCGAATTCCCCTATTTCTCCGAGCAGATTATCCGTGAAGGCTGCCATCCGAGGAAACTGGAACATAAAACGGTGGCGGAGAAAGCGATTGTTCTGGTTCACGGTTTGAGTGATTCTCCCCACTTCCTCTCTGCTATTGCAGACTTTTTTCATTTTGAGCTTGGTTATGATGTCTATCTTCCATTGCTTCAGGGGCATGGCCTTAAAAATCCAACTGGGATGGAAGGTGTTACTCTGCAGGAATGGAAAGAAAATGTCCGGTTTGCCATCGATACAGCTGCGGTAGACGGGAGGTCACTTTCCATCGGCGGTCTGTCCATGGGAGGTGCACTCAGTTTTTATATAGGTTGTACTAATCCTGCAATTACCGGGGATCTTTATCTCTTTGCTGCCGCATTAGGTCTCAAGGAGGGGTGGTTGGGTATTGCAGGGAGCGTGAAAGAATTCCTGCTTCGGACGTCCCCTGCTTTGCCGAATGATAAGAAAGCACTGATTGGATCAAACCCGTATCGATATGATTATATCAGCCTCAACGGGGCCAGGGAACTTGTACATTTAATCGGGGAAATAAATGGAGCTATTGAATCTTTTAAAGCTGGCGAGTACTTTTCAAAACGAATTTTTTCCGCATTTACGGAATGCGATGATGCCGTTTCGCTTAAGGCCATAAGCAGACTTGAAAAAATTACAAAAGAGGATACTTTTGTTCAATATATTCTCCCAAAGAGCAAAGAAGTCCAGCATGCCTCTGTTGTATTGAAAGATCCGATATATGCTGCCGAAGTTGAGCCCGGTGAGACTCCTCTTGAGAAGGCGAACCCTGATTTTTTTGAAATGATGGAGGCGGTCAGGGAGTTTCAGAGGTAATCATGAGAAGGATATCTGTAGTAGAGTGTGGAAATTGAATATGGGGATAGTGCTATGAGGTTGAATTCAGGTGTTTTTTTTGTTGCTTTGCTGGTGGCATCCTGTGTTCCTGTACAGGTGGAGATTGATGTCGATTCTGCCACGGATTTTTCGGGATTGAAGGTTTTCTCCTGGTTTAAAACCACAACAGCACCGGGAAGTGATGTAAGGGTGAACAATCCTGAACTTGATGTTCTGGTTCGTGCTGCGGTTGAAAAAGATCTCCTGGCAAAAGGTTTTGTCAAGGGTGAGAAGAGTGACTTTCTTGTTAACTGGTTGGGAGCAATTGAGAGCAAGGTTCGTGTGGAATCTGTCCAGCATTTTTATTCCGGTTATGGGTATCAGACCCTGTCTAAACCCATGGCCGGGAAGATTGCAGAGGGTGATTCCGTTACATCGTACGAGGAAGGTACTCTCGTTATCGATATTCTGGATCCGCAAAACCATAAAATTTTATGGAGAGGCACTGGTACAAGGCGACTGCTACAGGATATGGATGAGGATCAGGTTTCGGGATACGTAAATCTTTCTGTGCGTGATATTCTGAAAGGTTTTCCGCTTGGCAAAAAATAAACAGGGAACTGGATGGTTGGTCAGGTTGTACCCTGGAATCAGGA
The DNA here is from genome assembly GCA_002352445.1 of Desulfobulbaceae bacterium UBA2775. Lineage (GTDB taxonomy): Bacteria > Desulfobacterota > Desulfobulbia > Desulfobulbales > Desulfocapsaceae > Desulfomarina. The sequence continues at coordinate 2,345 of DEIL01000064.1, read as the reverse complement.
GAAAAAGAAAAGGAATTTAGCCGAAAAATCTGTTGACACCTGTCGCTGTGCGGTTTATATTCCCCGCCTACAATATTTTTGCCCCGTTGGAGATAATGCGCGGAGCAGATGATGCCAATCCTCGGTAGCTCAGTTGGTAGAGCGGGTGGCTGTTAACCACCTTGTCGGCGGTTCGAGTCCGTCCCGAGGAGCCAGTAATTTCAGGCTCGATATCCAATCGAGCCTTTTTTGACTATAGTCGGGGCGTAGCGCAGCCTGGTTAGCGCGCCTGCCTTGGGAGCAGGAGGTCGTAGGTTCGAATCCTACCGCCCCGACCAATGAAATAAAGCAGTTACAGCTTTGGCTGTAGGTGCTTTTTGGCGTTAAGTGCAAAATACGTGCGGTGGGTGCATTAAAACATCACGTTTCGGCAATGAAGGTGTGGAACTGATAAAAGGTGAGGCAAAGATGTTCAACAAAAGCTGCTAAGATGGATACCCCACACCACTGGTAGGGATAGAGTAAGACACTGGTCCATGGTGAAGAGACCCTGATGGCAGAGTTCAAGTTGCAGAAAGGCAGCACCGTACCGCAGCAGAGCCCCCCAAGCTACCCGATTATATTGCATTTTCCACTGCTTTTTCAGCATGGATTGCTGTGGTATCTAACAATCTTACTTTTGTATCTCGTTGATTTACCAACATCCCAATTTCGGTGCAACCGAGAATGACGGCCTCAGCTCCCTGATTAGATAGAGAATCAATAATACGTAAATATTCTGCCTTTGAATTGGATTCAATTTTTCCTAAACAAAGTTCTTGGTAAATAATATTGTGGACCACCCGCCTGTCATCTTTTCCCGGTACAAGGACGTTAAGTCCATAGTTTTCACTTAACCGACCTTTATAGAAATCTTCTTCCATTGTGAATGCCGTGCCCAACAAGCCAACTGTTTTGATGCCTTTATGTACGAGAACTTCTGCCGTAGCATCAGCGATATGAAGCAAGGGAATGCTGATGGATTTTTCGATTTGTGGGGCGACCTTGTGCATAGTGTTTGTACAAATGAGTAGAAAATCTGCGCCTGCAGACTCTACGCTTTGAGCAGCCTCTGAAAGTATTCTTGCCGTGCTACCCCAATCGCCCACATGTTGTAGCTTTTCTATGGGCTCGAAATCGACACTGTACAAAGCGATCTTCGCTGAGTGTAAACCTCCAAGGGTATTTTTAACCCCCTCGTTAATCGCACGATAGTAACCAACCGTACTTTCCCAACTCATACCACCCAAAAGGCCAATTGTTTTCATTTTATCTCACAGTGTACTTTTTTAATATAACGCTTTGTTGTTCGGTAAATTATTAAAATATGTATCCATTTGCTTTCGACTTCTCAAGATCTGGGAACAACCCCATTCCTGTTTAAGCTCCTACTGGACAAGACAATTCACAAGCACGGCAATATTTAATCACCAAATTGCGTTCCCTGTTTTCTCCGATTTCTCCATCGGGAACTTTATTCTCCACGTTAGCAATTATCTGCTTACGGCATATTGGCCGGCGATATTTTTCTTGAGGAAAAGCATTCATTGGACAGGCTTTTTGGCAAAACCCCTCACAAGTTTCACATGGGGAGAATCCTTTGAGTACTTTTGTCGCTTGGAAATCCCCTTCCAACAGAATAGAACGAAGTCTGATTCTTGGCCCCCACTCCGGATGTAATAACAAATTATTCCTACCTATGATACCAATTCCAGACAAAACAGCAGCGTCTTTCAGGAATAGTCCACCCTTTGCCACATGATATGGTAGAGGTTGAGCATCTAAACCGCATTCTTTTCGGAACCACTGTTTAAGTAATTTTGATATTTCCCTAAGACGTCTATTGCCCCAAGTATCGCCTCGTTCCAACCAGTCTAAACGAGGGTTTTTTTCTGGATGATGCAACCCCAATATCAATACTGTTCGGGCCTCCTTTGGCCAATTAACAATCTGTCCATCGTCCAATTGACCCTGACTTCCCGAATCATCTGGAGCAGCTTGATATGAGTAACCTTTCAAAACGTCTTTTAGATGGACAACTCCGGCTCGGATTCCATCATACGATTGAGCTTGCGAGATGATTTCAGTAGTTAGTGAAGATTTTAGTGTCATAATAATTGATTCCTTAAATTCAGAAATATTGAGAAACTAACAAGTGCAAAACTCACTGAAATTATTAATGGAGAAGGGATCGTAATGGAAAAGGGATCTGGAAAAGGGGTCGGACTTATTTGTTTATTGATGTCAATAACGAAGAACCTAATCAAACGTGCAACTTTATAAGAATACAAGAAAACCACTGGTAGTGTCAAGCACTCCAGAGAAGT
>DEIL01000195.1:168-2830 GCA_002352445.1 Desulfobulbaceae bacterium UBA2775 | reverse complement strand
GCCTGACCCTCTACCCAAACAGCAAAAGCCTCTTTCCTGTTCTGCTTGACTTTCTCAATCTCCCCTTTTTGAGCTTCAACGGCCTGCATTGCCAATGTGACTTTGGGAGCGTCGTCCTGAATTTCTACTTGAATATCACGAATTTTATTGTGGGTATCAATCAGACCTCTGACTTCTTTCCCCAAAGCTTCAATTGTTTCCAGATCACGATCACCCTTACGCAGCTCAACAATCTTTTGTCGATCATCCCGTAAGGTCATCTTGAGAGTTTCCAAATCATTTTTTACATTGTTGTGAATCTTCTGAGCAGTCAAACTCTGCGTTTCTGCAGTTTTCAGATCTTTTTCTGCCTGTAAATATACTTCAAGTTTAGGCACTTTCCCTTCAAGGGATTGTCGTTGCCTTTTTTTCTTCTCAATTTTAGGTCGCTTGTTGTCAGCTATCTTTAACAAACCACCTACTCGTTCACACTCAACTTTGGCCTTGTCCAAATCACTACTACTATCATCCAATCTTTCCCCCGCCTGAACCGCTTCACCCTGCCTCTTATTTAGGAGATGATAGTAGGGTGATATTTTTGCTGCTTCCTCAGCCTGTTGCAACTTTTTATCTTTCAATTTGGACTCATCCGCATTGTCCTGCAACTTTTCCAAGGCAGTCTCGCTGTCGTCTAACTCTTGTAATTTTACGTTTCCACTTTCCCCGGCTGTAAAAACAATTTGAGCAGCAACAACGATCTTCTCTGCCTTCTGTTCTTCCCGCCGTAACTCAACAATCTCCTCTTGTTGTTCTTTTATCCCATCCTTGAGGTTCTGCAAGGATTCATATCCGACTCCTTCCAAAATTATAGCTAGGTTCCTTTGGGAGTCCCGGTGCAAACCCTGAATTGCCGCAGCCTCCTTTTTAAGTCTTTCCTCTATCTGTGCGTATTGTTGGGTTCCAAAGAGGGTCTCAAATATCTTTTCCCGGCTTTGTGAATCGGCCTCCAGAAGCCCGCGAAATTGGCCCTGGGCAAGCATGACCACTTGGCGAAACTGATTTGAATCAAGTCCCAGTAACCCCTCGATCTTCTCTTTGGTACCCCGAATCCCTTCGGCAAGCAATTCTGGAGTTCCTGAGTCGGGAAGAAGATGGAGAGAAGCTGCGGCACTTATTTTAACGAAACCGTCCCCTCTCTTTTTTTGCCGTTCCTGCTCCGGAGCGTAATAAGCACGATAAACTTTGCCCTTCCCAAAACTGAAATCAAAAGTTACCTCGGTCTGAACATCCCCGCTGGAAAAATCACTACGCATATCACGAGCTAGACGACCGCTTTGCCCGGCTGAACTCTCCCCGAACAGGGCAACGCACATGGCATCAAACATTGATGTTTTACCTGAACCAGTGTTGCCGGTAATTAGAAACAGATTATTGCCTCCCAGCTCACCGAAATCAAAAATCTGTTTCCCAGCATAGGGGCCAAAAGCAACGAGGGTCAGTTTCAGTGGCCTCATCAGTTAGTCTCCTCGTTGGTCTCTTTTTTATTGATAGCCTTGGCAAACGCTGTGATCTGATCTTCACTCAAATCTTCATCGGTGACCTGACTGAAAAAATCGGCAAATAAATCTTCTACCGACCGCAACTTGAAATCACTCGCTCCTTTTTCTGTATCGAGTCGTTCGGGATCAACATAGATTTTCCGCCGCACTTCTAAAATGTTTGGATAAAACTCCCTTAGACGAGGGAGTGGATCAAGGATGGCCCCCTTATCAAGCAGGGTCACTTGCAAGTAGTCGTCACTTGGTAAAATTTGAGCGGCCTCAAGTAGTTCAGAAAAATTTCCTTCGACTTTTCTAACTTCCCGCAGAGGGGTAAAATTAATCTGACTGTGAGTTAAGAACCCTGCAGCATCAAGTTCGACAAGAGTCATCCCTTTCGTATGTTCAGTTTCAGAGAACGAATATTTCAATAATGATCCGGAATAACGAATATGTTCGGCGCCGGCTTGCTGTGGCCGGTGTAAATGTCCGAGAGCAACATAATCAAACCCCTCGAATAAGCGGGGAGATACAACGGTCGCACCACCCACACCAAGCAGACGTTCTGAGTCAGATTCTTCGCCACCCGCAACAAAGGAGTGATTGATTAATACGCTTCTCTTTTTTTCTGGATGGATTTCCCTGACTTCATCAATCAGTTTTGCCATACCATCATGGTGGGTTTTAATATCTTCATTTGGAAAAAGATCCCTGCAAGCGATGGGTGTCGCATAAGGGAGAGGGTAGAAATAAACGGGCCCATGCTCATCATCAATGCAAATTTGAACCGGTTTGGCTGTTGCCTGGCCAATCACATACAGACCCGCATTTTCCATCAGTCGAGAGCCAAAACTCATCCGTTCTTGCCCATCATGATTTCCACCCACAAGTATCGTTGGTATTTTTAATTCTAAAACTACCTTACTGAGAAAACTGTCCAGGAGGTTGATTGCTTCTTCAGGCGGAATGCTGCGATCATAAACATCTCCAGCGATAATCAAAACATCGGGTGGAGTTTGTTCCAGATAGTTCTCGAGTTGCCTGAGAATATGGCGCTGGTCTTCGGTGAGATATTGCTTGTTGAAAATTCGGCCCAGATGCCAATCGGCGGTGTGAAGAATGCGCATATCGATCTCGTATTCTGA
>DEIL01000195.1:0-130 GCA_002352445.1 Desulfobulbaceae bacterium UBA2775 | reverse complement strand
GAGAGGGGAAAATAATGATCTTACAAAAAGCCACGAGCTTAATAATATCGGCTATAATAGGAGCATGAAACAAAGAAAACCAGACAGGTTTAAATCTTTTTTACGCTTGATTCCAGTTTTTCTGCTGTTG
>DEIL01000266.1 GCA_002352445.1 Desulfobulbaceae bacterium UBA2775 | reverse complement strand
AGGTAGGCAACGTTGGAAAATAGAAAATGAAGGATTTAACACGCCAAGATCTTCACAGAGAAAAACGAAGTCTTCCTTTGGAATACCCAGATTATTGCCGCGCTCAAGGCACATGGTAACGCCTCTATAAATCGGCTCCGGAACAAGATCACGATCACGGGCTCCACGGATTTTTCTCATCAGGGATGTTATTTGAATATTTGCCGGACAGGATTCTTCACATTTTGCGCACAAAGTACATTTCCACGGCCAGCTCGATTCAATCAGCTCTTTATCCATACCTAGAACAGCCATGCGCACAATCTTTCTCGGGTCCAGTCCATCCACACNNGGAAATGGGGCACGCACTTGCACAGGTTCCACAGGTGAGACATTCACCTGCCCAAGAGGTATCCTCGGGTAACACGCTCTTCACACCACTTATAACCAGCGGCTTGACATCGATATCCTCCGCTGTAATCTGAGCCTGCAGATTAACATGACTGACGGGCTGCAGCTGTGGCTCACGGCCAAATTTTTTACAGAGAAGCTCGTACTCATGAAACTCCATCAAATATTTACGGCCGGGCCCTTCCTTTGCCGGAAGGGTCCCGGCATTAATCCAGTTTCTTATGGTGTTCCTATGCACTCCGAACTCTTCTGCCATTTCGCTGACTTTAAACTCATACATCATAGAAGGTCACCGTGATTAGCTCATTTAGCCGTTTAGGCTGTTAGCTTTTTCATTTAAAATTTCTGAAATTTTCTTACACGCTTTGGTTACGGCAAGAGACATGGCGGGAGAAAGTCCCGGCCTAATCTCATCCGGAATACAGTCGACCTGAGCTGCAAGGATCAGGATTTTGATTCCACTATGCTGCTCCAGCTCCTGCAGCAAATTTACCGTGGGAAACTGGTGGAGGGAAAAATCGTGAATCTTTTTGACTGGGATGGTATCGGGAAAAATTTGAAAGAGTTCACCTGGTTTACGATCCGGAAAATCAACCGCATCAACAATAATAATTCTATCAGGTCTGCCTTCTTCTGTAAGTAGATAATCCAAAAGATACTCGCGAACACATGTCCCGGCATCTACTGCCTGAATATCGCCTGAGAGATCATAATGAGCATTCAATTCATCTACAACAGCAGGTCCATAACCATCGTCACCCATGATCACGTTTCCACAGCCAAAAATCATTGTTGAAAATTTTTTTGGTCGCATTGTGCAAACAGTGCTTGAGTTAATATTCAGGTAAAAATAACAGCAGATACGCTCAACTTCAAGGCAATTATCCGGATAGTGAATTCGTATCCACCCTTCCTGCCGGAAAAATCAGCTTTATAAACACAAGGAAAAAAGATAAGGTGTCTCATGAGATCGCAACAGACCTCATAAAGTAATGCCGGGAAAATACTTTACTTCAGGAGAATGACCATGCCATACGTTAATATTCGAGTTGCAGGCAGTCTAACTAAAGAACAAAAGGGAAAAATCAGTCGAGGAGTGACTGATGTGATCGCCAGAGAAGCCAACAAGCCTCCGGAGTCTGTACTTATCTTTATAGATGAGGTGGTGCATGAAAATATTGCAAAAAATGGTGAACTGCTGGTGCCTCCAAAATAAATAGACTGAAACCAGGCAGAGAAGAGGTGGCTCGGGAACTGGTTTTTTATAATGCCCTTTAAATGATGGCGTCGTAAAATGTCCGACAGCAAGCGTCATTTCGATGCAATCAGCTTTAAATACTCCAATTCACTAACCACCTTCACCCCAAAATCGTCAGCCTTTTTCAGCTTTACCGCCCCAACCTTCATACCTGTAACAAGCATGTCTGTCTTACGGGTGATGGAACTGCCTATCTTTGCCCCCAGCATCTTTGCCTGTTTTTTCATATCATCTCGCCTCCCCTGCTGCATTGTTCCGCTAAAGACAATGCGTTTGCCCTGCAATGGGAGTTTCTTCATTTCTTCCTGGGGGACTGCAACAGGAGTCTTGGATAAATTAAAGCCAAGCCCATAAAGCGTATCAAAAAGTGAAGAAATTGCCCGCATACCATCCACCACTGCATCAGCAGTCTTCTCTTTAAAACCCTTTATGGCCATCACGTCATCTTTTGTCAGTTCAAATACTTTTTCCAGCGGGTGCATTGAGAGAAGTTTCTCGCAATTACCCGGCCCCATTCTGTACACCCCGAATGCCGCAAGAAACCGCCAGTCTTCTATCTGTTCACTCCTGCTTCTCTGCAATTGCGCCACCAAATTTTCCGCCTGTTTAGGGCCAAAACCAATATTCACATAATCTTTTTCCATAAGAGCATATATTTCCGGGATAGTACTGATATCATGGCGATAGATTCTATTAATGGTGGCGGGGCCAAAGCCGTCAATATTTCCCAGAGTCTTAAAAAAATGGCCAATAGAATGGGTAATCTGCGCAGGGCAGTTCATATTGTTAATGCAGCGGAGAAAATCATTGTCCCAGATCAGATCGGAACCGCAACTCGGACAAGTTGTGGGAATTTGGGGCTGAACCGGCACAAGAACTTCCTCTATCTTGGGTATTACCTCCCCGCTTCGCGACAACCTGATGATGGCCCCGGGGCCTACCCCCTTCTGCCGCACCATACTATAATGATGAACAGTAACCCTTTTGATCAGGGCTCCACTCAGTTTTGTGGCTTCAATCTCTGCGACAGGATTCACTCTGCCCGAACGGGAGGTCTGGGGGATTACCGCCAACACCTCTACTTCAGCAGTTTCAGTATTCTTTTTAAAGGCAATTTGCCATCGATGATGATGCCGGGTCGCTCCCATGGAATTTTTTATCTTATTATCTACAATCTCCAGGACAACTCCGTCGATATCATAATCGACCAGCTCCCAGAGCCCATCAATAATTTCATCAAACCCGTCTGCAAGCTCTCCCCAAACGCCATGCCAACTCGGCAATAAAGAGAAAGGGAAAAATACAGCTTCACCATGCCTGATCGCCTCTGCTGCAGGTGGCTCAAGCTCCTTTTCTTTAATAAGACTCGCCTGAAAATTCCTGGAGTTATCAAAATAGTCCGCAAGATTTTCCCTGAAATAGCTGCGACTCACAACTATTTCCCCGGCACCCATGCCCCGGTCGCCGTCTGCTGCCACCCGTAAACCACGTTCAAAGACTCTGGTTATGTCAGTTCCCCGCCTGCCGTCTCCCCTGGTATACAATTTCTTCCCATCATCATATGCGGCAAATCCGTCAAGTTTGGGGGTCGCTTTAAAAATCTGAGTATCAAAAGCCAACCCGTTTTCAACTGCCGCTTTCTTTATTCGGTTGGCCCAGCGTTGCACGGCGGCAAAATCGTATGCTTTATCAGTTGAAAACATACGAACGGGTAGCTTCACGGTCTTTCTGACCTGTACAGGTTCAGGTTCTACCTCCTGCAAAAAAGGATGATCGGGATTCCGCCTTTTCAGCTCTGCCAAAAAAATAAAATCATACCCGGCATCTGTAACCAGTTGGGCACCGCCGCGATAAAGGAGATTAGCCAGAACAAGAAACTCAACCAACCCATCGTCTCCTACAGTTTGAATATCAATTTCCTCCCGGGCGATTGCAATTGCCTGTTTCTCCGTAAGATATTTCAGGCTATACCCGGCCTCTGCAAGGATCGATTTTTGTTCCCAGCTCAATTGCTTCATTTTTTCCTTCGTTTTTTCTGGAGTCTCATGTAAATATGTCATCTTTCCTAGGAGCTTGTCCGACAACAGAATTTTAATATGTTTTTTCCGCAACCACAATAAGGAACAATGATATGAGAACTATCGATTTCCGAAGCGACACCGTCACCAGGCCCAGTCAAGAGATGCGGGAAGTTATGGCCCGGGCGCAGGTAGGTGATGATGTTTACGGCGACGACCCCACTGTGAACAGGCTCGAGAAAATGGGAGCTGAATTACTTGACTTTGAGAAAGGGATCTTTGCCACCAGCGGCACCCAGGCCAATCTCATAGGTATCATGTCACACTGCAGACGGGGTGATGAGTATATAGTCGGTCAACAGGCGCACACATATAAATATGAGGGTGGCGGAGCCGCTGTTCTAGGCAGCATCCAGCCCCAGCCCATAGAATTTGAAGAGGATTCAACGCTTGATCTGAAAAAAGTTGCAGAAAAAATTAAACCGGACGATATCCATTTTGCCAGAACCCGTCTCCTCTGTCTGGAAAATAGCCAAAACGGCAAACCCCTTCCCCCTGGCTATCTGCAAAGAGCAGGTGACTTTGCCAGAGAAAAAAATCTTAAACTTCACCTCGACGGAGCCAGGCTCTTTAACGCTGTGGTCGAACAAAATGTGGAGATTAAGGAGATCACCCGACACTTCGACTCTGCATCCATCTGCCTGTCCAAGGGACTGGGAGCCCCTGTAGGATCCCTGCTGTGCGGCCCGGCTGAACTTATTACCGAAGCGAGAAAATGGCGTAAGATGGTTGGAGGTGGTATGCGTCAGGCGGGCATTATTGCCGCAGCCGGGATCTACGCTCTACAAAACAATATTGGTCGCCTGGCAGAAGATCATGAAAATGCCCATATGCTCGCCAGGGGATTAGGCGAAATAAAAGAAGTCACAGTAGAACATAACAAAGCCCAGACCAACATGGTCTTTTTCTCTGTGGCAGAGGATAGAGCCCAACAACTCGCCACTTTTTTACAGGAAAAGAACATTCTCATCTCGGCTGGAAAAACGACCAGGCTGGTTACCCACCTGAATATCACCAGTGATGATATTCATCTTGTTTTAAATGAGATCCATCACTTTTTTGAGAATTTGAAGAAATAAGGCAGGCATGGGGCACGATGCCTTCACTCCTTATTCTTCATTGTCTCCAGCTCGTCCCAGCGAGTATACAGTTTCTCCACATCGCTCCGGGTTGTTTCAAGTTCCTGCCAGCACTCGCCAAGTTTTGCCGAATCGGATACGACTTCTGTCCGCTCCATCTTCTGTTGCAGCTCTTCTATCCGGCTTTCAAGAGCACTGATCTTCTCCTCCATCTGATCATATTCCCGCTGATCCATATAGGACAGATGACCTTTCTTTCTGGGTTTTGCTATACCCTTCTTCTTATCAGTCGCCGCACTCAACTTTTGCGGACCGTCTTTCATCTTCTCCTGTGAGCGCAGATCTTGCAGCCATTGCTTATACTCCGCGTAATAGGCCACCTCGTCCGATCCTCCAAAACCGAGTATCCGGTGGCACACCCGGTCAAGCAGAAAACGGTCATGAGTCACAAGAACAAGCGCTCCGGGAAAATCGAGGAGACTCGCTTCAAGCACATCGAGAGAAGCTATATCAAGATCATTGGTGGGCTCATCCAGCAGCAGAATATCTGCAGGTTGACGCATCAACCCTGCAATCAGTATACGTGCCTGCTCCCCGCCGGAAAGTTGTCCAACTGGAGTTTCAAGTTGATCTACCTGAAAAAGGAATTTCTTAGCCCAGGAGACGACATGCAATGACCGGCCGCGATACATAATTGAATCACCCTCAGGAGCCAGAGCCCTCCGTAGTGTAACAACTGGATCTATAGCCTTCCTGCTCTGATCAAAACTAACAATCTGGACATTATCAGCTACCTTAATTTGACCGGAGTCCAATCCTGCATCGTCACTCCCACCACCGGCCAGAATCTGCATCAGAGTCGATTTGCCGCAGCCATTTCTGCCAAGCAGACCGAGCCTGCTGCCGGGAGACAGGGTTATGTCAAGACCTGTAAACAGCGGCTGTTCTCCATACGATTTTGTTATTCCCCTGGCGACAAGCAGGTTTTTTGTTTTACGCCCGGTCGCATCAAAATCCAGCTGTACCCGGGATGAAGCTCTGTTTCGTGCCTTAACTTCAGCAAGATCATCCTGCATTTTGTGAGCCCCATCGATCCGAAATTTCGCCTTAGTGGCTCTTGCCTTAGGGCCACGCTGTAACCACTCTGTTTCCCTCCTGACCTTATTGGACAAACGTTCTTCTTCCTGCAACTGTCCTTTAAGAAAATGATGCCGCTCTTTTACAAATTTGGTATAACTGCCCTGCACTTGAAAAGAACCTTCCGGATACACTGCGGACAGCTCAACAATTCTGTTGGTGCAGCTTTCCAAAAAATACCTGTCATGACTGACAAGAAGAAATGTGGCAGGCACACCCCCTAACCCCCCGGACAACATCTTCTCCAACCAGAGAATACCCTCAATATCGAGATGATTAGTAGGCTCATCCATGACCAGAACATCCGGAGAAAGCAGTAATGATCGGCATATGGACAAACGTTTACGCCACCCTCCAGACAACAATCTGACAGGGATCCCGCTATCTGCAAACTCGGCCCGACTGAGCAGGGTAAAAACCAAATTGCTCTTCTCACTCTCTTCAAGGTTCTGCCCCTGAAGGGAGTGGAGCAGGTTGTCTGCTGCCCCTGCCTCTTCATCAAACAGATCGGTCTGGGGCAGGTAACTCGAGCGTATATGTTTTCGGAAAAGAATTTTTCCATCATCAGGCTCTTCAAGGCCGCAGATAATCTTCAACAGGGTAGATTTCCCCGAACCATTCGGACCTATAATCCCAATTTTATCACCCCTGGCAATAGCCAGATTAATAGAGGTAAACAGAGTCTGAGCACCAAAAGATTTAGAAAGCGACTGGCAGTTGATGAGATTAGACATAACACACCGGAACAGATTGGTTGACAGTAAGAGCCGACATCAAACACATTTTAAAGATGATTTTAGATATCTGGTAAGACTCGATCTCTATTTAAAAAATTCAGCATATACAAGCAGTTCAGATAAGTTTCATATTCAAGAGGAACTACTTTTATTGTTGATTATTTAATATTCTGATAGTATAAGCTATATTAATTTTTTCAAGTTCTTGGCAACTTTTTGACTTAGCCATGTGTAACTTTGAATGACCTTTTGACGAAAGCCATACTACTTTCTGTTTACCATATTCACAACATTTTTGGATTTTAAGATGAGAGAACAGTTACATATTATCATTGCCAGAGACACGGGAAAAATAATCCGGTTTCCCAGCACCTGGAAAACACTCCGCTTACTTTTTACAGGGGCAGTTCTCATCCTCCTCCTTCTAGCTGTCACCAGTGTTTTCTCCATCTCCCTTTTCTCAAAAAATCGTACCTTCTCCTCCAGATTGTCTGAGTTGCAGCAACAGCTCAAAATCAATGAGAAGTCTATAGCCAATCATAAAAAAATCAGCGAAACAGAGAGACTCAAACTCACCTCACAGCTCACCGCTTTTAAAGAAGAGAAGGCAATGATGTCCACAACGGTCAGTGAACTCAATGAACGAAACGAGTTGATTGAAAAAGTCATGGATACCATCGGTATTAATCACTCTGTGAATAAACAGGTAGGAACAAAACACAGCGGTGGCCCTTTCATTGAACAACAGGAGACAACGCTGGACGATCTCCTCTACAGGACTGATAGATACCTGAAAATATTACAACATCTCCCGTTAGGCAGACCTGTCCAGGGAGCAATCACTTCACGTTTTGGCAAACGTAAGGATCCTGTCAACAACAAAAATGCTTTTCATTCCGGCATTGACTTCAGCGGAAAAAGCGGAGACAAAATCCAGGCGACTGCCGACGGTACTGTTAAAAGAATTTTCCGGAATGGTGGATACGGTAAGTATATCCTCATTGACCATGGCAATGGCTACACAACCGGTTTTGCCCACCTGAAAACTTACCTTGTCAAAAAGGGGGAACGGATAAAGAGAGGCCAGGTCATCGGACTTGTTGGAAACACAGGCCGATCAACCGGATCTCATTTGCATTATGAAGTCTCTCTCGACAAAAAACCGATCAATCCATATAAATTTATGGAAATTGCCAGCTTAGTGAAATCCAACTCTGCCTTGCCGGAGAAAAAATAAAATGGCCATATTCGGGAAATCAGATAATGTCGAACAGGAAATGCAGAAAGTTGAAAACGAGGCCATCTCCTCAATTATCGATAAGAGTATGACTGTCAGGGGAGAGATCTCTTTTAAAGGAAAGACCCGGATCGACGGGGAAATTAACGGTAATATTGAGGGTGAGCACCTGATTCTCAGTGAAACTGGCAAGGTTACCGGAGACATTTCAGTCACCTCATTCAACTGCTACGGCACTCTTGAGGGAAACGTTAAAGCCGGCATGCTCACTGCCAGAAAAGACTGTCACATCCACGGGAAACTGGTGGCAGAAAACTTAACTGTCGAACCCGGCGCGGCTATTGAGGGTGAAATAAAAACAACCTCCGGAGGAACAAAAACAACACCGGGAAAAAGCGTACCAGCTGCGCCAAACACAGATTCACCCACAAAGTAGACCTATTGAAAAACATTCCCTCAGTCATATGTGATAATGACACCCTTTTTCGCTATTACAACCAACTCTCCGAATCTACTGTTATCTGTACCAGAATACGCTTAAAACCAGGCGAAGAACATCTGCTTACAGATCTTGCTGAGCGGGGAGTAACACTCATTCCCTCAGCAACGGCACAGCTTGCCAGCCGATCTAAGGTGTTTCAGACCAGGCTCTTCAGTGACTATATGCTGCCAGGCACTTGTGCCATATACGACAGTCATACCCTTCTTGACACTATTTCTCTCTACCGGGAACAGGAAATTAAGCAGGTCGTCCTTAAACGTGAACGAAAGAATAGTGGACTGGGAATTCATCTGTTTTCTGATATCGAAGATATATATAATCAGGTGACCGGAAGAGCATTCGACTTCCCCTTTGTTGTGCAACCATTCAAACCGGACTGCAGAGATGTCAGGGTAATTATTCTCGACGATTTCCTGGAGGCGTATGAACGAAGAAACGCCCACAATTTCAGAAACAATCTTCACTGCGGTGGAACTTCCACACCTTTTACTCTCAGTGAAAAACAGGTATCATTTTGCAGGAAGGTAATGGAGCGGGGCAGGTTTTCGTATGCCCATCTCGATCTACTGCTCACCCGAAAAGGTGAATACTGGCTGACCGAAATCAATTTACGAGGAGGATTGAAGGGAGCAAAAATATCAGGGGAGGTCTATCGACAGAAAATTGAGACCATTCACCAACAGCTCCTGGCCAGGCAGAACCCTGGATAAAATAAAAAAAGGAAACATCCCAACAAGAGATGTCTCCTTCTTAAATTCCAATCAAGAAGATTGTAGCTACTTATACACAACCTGTCGGCTTTGGCAGACCAGCCATTTTACAGGCTCCCTTTCCAGGTCCGGAGGGGAACAATTCATAAATTCTCTTCAATGGGAAACCAGTGGTTTTGGAGAGAATACGCACCATTGGGGCAATACCGTTTTTCTTGTAGTACTCTTGAAGTGCGTCAATAACTTTCTGATGCTCGTCAGTCATCTCGCCGATTCCTTCAACGCCTTTTACATAATCAACCCAATCTTCGTTGAAATCATCGCCTTTGAGCAAAAACCCATCTTCATCGACCTCAAATGTCGATCCATTGTGTTCAAGTGTTGGCATTGCAACCTCCTTATAAATTTTATTTGATGCCCTACGTTGTTTTATGATTCCACTAAAAACTAACTAGAACTTTTTACTATAGCCAAGTCGTTTTGTCAAGTGAATGACGAATCATTTATCCCCCGGGAGATATTTCAAAGCACAACTATTTTTTTTATTTTATTTCAAATAGATAGCTATAAAATATCAAGGTTTACCCACTCGTTGAGCAGCCCCCTTTTAACAAACTGAAATTATAACCTTTCTACCTGACAGCCATGAAATGAATTTCACAACGATGGACACCGCTTCACTGTTATGAAAGTAATGCAACCGGGATTCAAGTTCTTATGAAAGGAAATTACTTGCACAGGCTAGCAAGAAAGAGTAAATCGAACAGGTATTATTCAACAGTTGGAGAATTTTACAGTTGACCACTTGTTTTTCCCGCCGGGACAGATGGGCTTCCCGGTTTTTGATATTAACCTGAACCAGAACAAAATACTTCTATGCTGCAATTACTCCGCAAAAAAGCACAATCTACTTTTATTCAAATCATCGTCGTAATCATAGCCCTGGTTTTTATTTTCTGGGGTGTCGGTACAAACATGATGGGAAGCAGAGAAGCCGCCCTGGTGGTTAATGGCGAAGAGGTTTCTTTCGAGCAATTCCAGCAGGCTTACGACAGAGCGTACCAGCGCCTCAGCGACCAGTTTGGCGGAAATGTTCCTAAAGGAATTGCTGAATCCCTTGGCATTAAACAGCAGGTCATAAATCAGTTAATCCAGACATCCCTTCTCAGGCAGGGAGCTAAGGAAATGGGACTGGTTATCAGCAGTGAAGAAGTTCAAACCATCATTAAAGAGATGGTGCAGTTTCAGGAGAATGGTGGTTTCAGTATAGAACAGTACAAAGCTGTGCTGGCATCCAACCGGTTAGCACCTAATAAATTTGAGTCCTCCCTCCAGTATGACCGGCTGTCAGAGACGGCTGCACGTGAAATCAGTAGTTTCGTAACAGTTGCAACCGACTACGAAATTGAAGATATCTTTAACCGGGTCAATAGAAAAATTTCTCTCAATTACGTCAAGGTACCACCTTCCGAATTCTCAGATCAAGTTGAAATAGACAATACTATTTTATCTGACTGGTTTGAAACTGTTAAAGAACAGTATAAAACTGAGCCTCAACTCAAACTAAAATATCTGGCTTTCACCTATGACTCAGTTGGCAGGAAAATCGAGGTTGATAACACAAAGATAGAAGAATATTACCAGGCCAATCTCAGTTCCTACAAAGTAGCGGAGCAACGGCATGCCAGACATATACTTCTCAAAGCAGAGGAAAATGACCCGGATACCCTCCATACAGAACAGTCTGAAAAAGCTGCAGAAGTACTGAAACTGGCACAGGATGGTGCAGATTTTGCGAAACTTGCAACAGATTACTCCGAAGGACCAAGTAAAACATCCGGAGGTGACCTCGGTTTCTTTGAACAGGGTAGTATGGTTCCAATCTTTGACACTACTGTTTTTGCAATGAAACCCGGTGAGATCAGCGAGGTGATAAAAACCCGTTTTGGCTACCACATAATCCTGCTCGAGGAGGTTAAACCTGCAATCACCAGAGAACTCCAGGATGTAAGGGAATCAATTATCAGTACATTGCAGAGAAAAGAAGCGGAAAACATCGCCTTTCAAATTGCCAACAGCGCTTATGAGGGAATAATCGGGGCAGGAAGTCTTGAAAATTATGCCAAGGAGAACCCCCAGGCGGAAATACTTGAAACAGATTTTTTTACTCAATCCAAGCCGCCTAAGACTATCGCAGGGGATCCGGAATTTCTCAGCAGATCTTTTACCTTGAACAAAGGTGAACTCAGTTCACTGATCAAAGGACAGTCAGGTTACGCCATCCTCTATGCAGAAGACATTATAGAACCGGATTTCCCACCATTTGAAACTGTGAAAGATCGTCTCCAGGAAGATTACAGGAAGGCAAAATCACAAGAGATAGCAGAAAAAACTGCGAAAGAACTGCTCGCTGACATTCGCTCGGGAAAAGAACTAAAAACTGTTGCCTCTGAGCTGGAACTTGAGATGAATGAATCGGAATATCTCAGTCAGCAGAGTCAGGATCAAAACGGTTCTTTCCCAGCCGAACTGCTCTCCCAGGCCTTTCTATTATCATCACCATCCCCCTTTCCCGAGGAACCGGGACAGGTGGCAGATGACTACTATGTATACAGCTTTCGTGACAGCCAGACTCCTGAACTGGCGGAAGACTCTGAAGAAATTGAGCGATTGCGGACAGATCTGGTACAGTTTAAACAACAACAGCTGCTCTCCGCCTGGTTGATGCATCAGGAAAAAGAAGCCAAGATAACCCGGCACCAGAGTCTCTAAGAAACTGGCATATTCACTCTTCAGCTTCTTCTTTTTCTTTTTCTTGACTGGAGCTGAGAATTCTTCTGATCCTCTCATGGGAGAGTTGCAGATCAAAATCTTCCTTTAGTTTCTCTGAAATATCACTGTAGGACCGGTGATCCTCATGCATGGTGGCAATGGCACGAATTATCCTCTGTTGTTCCGGGTTCTGAACGAGAAAGCATTTCTTATTCACCTCCCAACCAAACGGTACGGGACCACCACGATATTTTCCCTTCCTCTTTTGAATCTGTTCAGTTGCTTTAATAGTGTCATCATGTTCACTGTCCTCACAGAGAAGCAGAGCAGCCAACAGCTTCTGCACCAACCCGCTTCCCCCTTCATAGACAAGTAGCTTCCGCTTTTCAGCCAGAGTAATATTGGTTTCAAGGTTAACGCAAAATAGTGAGACACCGTTTTTCTTCCATACCGACAGCAAACTTGAAGCTTCCCTTACCGACCCCAAAATCCATTCCGCTCTCATTACGATAACGGTATCGCCAGATTGAGCAGCCCGAAACAACTCCCTCCCTTCTCTTCGTTGTTTAAAAAGACTCCTGAGTAAAACATTCTCTTCTGTAATAAATTTGTCCACAGTAAGACCAACAGATTGAGCATATTCCTGCAAGCCTGACTCCTGCTCTCCCTCTGGTATCTGTTGCTCTTTTTCCCTGGCCAGAAAAATATAACCAAAAACTGTCATCACTCCCTCCATTACGCCTCATTTTCCAAAATCATCCCGGAAATGCTACCACTTTACTGCTATTTGTCAATTGTGATGGTGCTGCAAAGAACTCTGACTAAGCAGAGACCACCAGTTGTCTATTTTTTTGTTCTCTTCCGAAAAAAATAATGCTATGATAACAGGTTGTTGTTTCGCCATCCTAGAGAGGAAAAAACGAGTACCTCACTTTTGACAATCTCGTAAAAACCCTAAGACTTAAATGGCTAAGTAAAAAGCTTCATATACGAGGCGTGTAAATTTTCTATCATTTCGGCGTACTGGGGTACGTCGTAATGATAGAAAATTTGCAACAACGAAGTAGATGAAGAGTTTTTACGACGCCATCACTTTTGACCTTTCTGTTTACAACCCTAAAGCAACCATGGAAACCACGCCCTCCCTCATTGCGCAATACAAAAGACTGTCACCTTTTGAACAAGCTCTCATGCAGTTTATCTCCATCGTCTACGAACCTGCTCATTCTACTCTTATAGTAAACTGTCTGCGAAAGCTGGAATTGAAAAATCCCCGGGGGAATCGGCCTACGGTTGCCAATCTCAATCACTACCTTTCAAAATTCGAACAACTTGGAATTCTCACAAAAGAGAGGCAATGCTCCCTCGAGATTGTTGAGACTTTAAGTAAACTGGCTGTCAAAGAAGATACTTTTAAACTCTATGCGCAGGCAATACAAAACGAGGCTCCCGTATCCTATTATTACGGCAAATGGACTACCAGGTGCTGGCGTGCCATGCGGGAGATGCGTATCGGCATCTATACACAACAGTTTGACCTCATGGACGATGCTCAGGAATTTCTTGAGAATCAGTGCAGAGATCTTGTAACCACTCCACCTCCTGCCGTCCAGATAATGACCAGACCTTTTGATTCTGGCTGGTTTCGTAGACTCCCATCCTCTTTCCAGTTTTATCTGCTCAGCAATGTCCTGCAATATGGTCAGGAAACACTGTCAAATTATCCGGAGATACTACTATTTTTATCAGACAAAGATGAATTTCCCGATATCAGTATCGATGAACAGGTACCGTTTAAAAGACTGCTCTTCAATGAACTGCTCTTTCGCGGAAAATTCACAGATGCTTTGGAACTCGCGACAACCCACAAAGATTCTTTCCAGGGAACCGGGGCTCTCGGCACTATCCTCTTTTTAAAAGGAAAAAATGAAGATGCACTCATCTCCTTTAAAGAAGATATCGGATTTCTAAAAAAATACAGTAACAATGAGAACGTTGCTTTTTTTGGACCTACTGGTCTATTTTATATCCTTGCAAGACTTTCTGAACAAGAAAAGGACTACTATTCAATTGCCAATCAAATTGGAATTGCACTGTCACAGTTCAGGGAAGCAAAGGAAAATGATGCCTATAATTATCTTGCCACAGTAGTGAACTCTCAAATCTCCCGGGGAATGCAAGGGGCAGAGATTGTACTGCCGGATGTATCGAAGCAGAATTCCTTGACTGTTGTTTTTGCAGGTCTTTGCCAATATTGGCTCAACAGCTCAATTCAACCGGACGTTGAAGTAGAACTCATTTCCTTTTACGACAGAGCCAGCTCCGGAGAATATGACTTTTTCACCCTGGTACTGGGGGATATCCTGGCAACTATTCTCCACGATAACAGTTCTTACCTTGCCGTGACCAGTCAGTTGCGTGAAAAATTTGACATCCTCCCTCTGCTGTCCATCCTTGAGCCGGAGGAACCATGGAAACGCAGCCTCCAGGCACTCATCTATGCCACTTCACAGGAAACTGACTCTCCTCAACAATCGGTCAGACTGGCCTGGATGGTTGCTTTTGAAGGCATCAAAATCAACATAATTCCAAGGGAACAGAAGCTGGCACCAAAGGGTGAATGGAGTAAAGGCAGGCCAATTTCTCTATCCAGACTGTATCAGACCAACAAACTGACATACCTTACTCCTCAGGATCGAAAAATCTGTGCGGCCATTAGCAGGGTTCATAATACGGAAACCCATGGTGTAAGCTACCATTTCAATATGGACAAGGCTCTGGTTGCGATGATAGGTCATCCAATGCTGTTTCTGGCAGAATCGACGACAACTCCTGTGGAATTTGAGGCAGGAGAGCCTGAGTTGCTGGTAGAAGAACGGGGCGAATTTCTCCATATCCGGTTTGCTCAGCCCATCTCCTCAGACAATATCAGCTATTACAGGGAAACACCGACCCGGATCAAAATCATTACAATAAATGACAATCACCGCCGCATCGCCCAGATAACGGGGAAAGACGGCATGACTGTACCTCTGTCGGCAAGCGAACAGGTATTGACCGCCATTGGTAATATTTCTTCTTTTATGACTGTCCATTCGGCAATCGCCGATCACACCAGCAATAGACCGGGCAATATCACCTTTGTCGAAGCTGATTCTACTATTTATATTCATCTGATTCCATACGGAACCGGTTTTCGACTGGAGATGTTTGTCAAGCCCTTCGCCGAAGGAGGACATTATCTCAAACCCGGCCAGGGTGTGGAAAACATCATGGCCGAAGTTAAAGGAAAAAGGCTGCAGACCAAAAGAAACCTGGCACAGGAAGAGGAAGAGGCTCAGGATGTTGAAGAACTTTGCCCCATACTGGATCTGGCCATGGATTTGGAACAGGAAAATGACAGGGAATGGCATCTGCAGGATCCGGACGACTGCCTGCAGGCATTGACGGAGCTGCAGACGATCAGAGATAAAGTAATAATCGAATGGCCCGAGGGAGAAAAACTTACCATCACCCATAAAGCATCCCTGGAGAACCTGAACCTGAAGATTCGAACAAACCGTCAAAACTGGTTTGCAATGAGTGGACACCTCACCCTCGACCAAGGCAGGGTCATTGAGCTTAAAGAACTGTTGACCAAAATCAAGACGGCGCCGGGACGATTTGTAGAAATAGCGCCCGGCCAGTTTATCGCACTTACCCAGGAGTTCAAAAAACGTCTGGAAGATATGAATATTTTTTCAGATGGATACCGTGACAGCGATAGTGACGAAATTCTTGTTCATCCGCTTGCCGCAGTAGCCCTTGAAAAACTAGCAATTCAAACCAAAATTGATGCGGATAAGGGATGGAAAGAACAGACCAGGAAAATCCGGGACGCACAAAATTTCACTCCAGAGCTCCCATCCACCCTGCAGGCCGAACTCCGGGATTATCAGAGAGAAGGATACTACTGGCTTGCCAGACTTGCCCACTGGGGAGTTGGCGGCTGCCTTGCAGATGATATGGGGTTGGGGAAGACTGTACAATCCCTTGCTATTATCCTCAAACTTGCTGCTGACGGACCATCGCTTGTAATCGCACCAACCTCCGTCTCCACTAACTGGCAATCAGAAGTAACACGGTTCACTCCCACCATCAATATAAAACTTTTTTCAGGAAAAGATCGCCAGGAAACCATCAAAAACCTGGGCAAGTTTGATATGCTGATCACAACCTATACCCTCCTCCAGCAGGAAAGTGAACTGCTCTCTTCAGTAAAATGGCAGACAGTCATCCTCGATGAAGCTCAGGCAATTAAAAATGCTGCAACCAAGCGTTCTCAGGCTGCCATGTCCCTGCAGGCCGAATTCAAACTTATTACCACCGGGACGCCGATTGAAAACCACCTGGGTGAACTCTGGAACCTGTTCCATTTTATCAATCCTGGCCTGTTAGGCACTTTGAACAGCTTCAATGAACGTTTTGCCATCCCCATAGAACGATATCAGGACAGGGATGCAAGGCTAAAGCTGAAAAAGTTGATCCGCCCCTTCATTCTGCGAAGAATAAAATCACAGGTTCTGGAAGAATTGCCCTCCCGCACTGAGGTGACCCTGGACGTGAAGATGAGCCAGGAAGAGACCCATTTTTATGAAGCTCTTCGTCAAAATGCAATTGATAAGCTGGAAAACAGCAAAGACAAAAAAGGCAGGCATATACAGATCCTGACGGAGATCATGAAACTTCGTCAGGCCTGCTGCAACCCCCGCCTGCTGGACGATAACACCAGCATTGAAAGTTCAAAGCTGAAGGTATTTTCCTCGCTGGTAGAAGAGCTTATCGGGGGAAGACATAAGGCTCTGGTGTTCAGTCAGTTTATCGGCCACCTTCGTATCATCCGGGAGTACCTTGATGAACAATCTATCTACTACCAGTACCTTGATGGTGGTACCAGCTCTAAAAAACGCAAAGAACGGGTAGATGCCTTTCAGGCAGGCCAGGGGGATCTCTTTCTTATCAGCTTAAAAGCGGGTGGACTCGGTCTCAATCTTACGGCCGCAGACTATGTCATCCACATGGATCCGTGGTGGAACCCTGCAGTAGAGGATCAGGCCTCAGACCGTGCACACCGGATAGGTCAGACTCGCCCCGTCACCATCTACAGGCTGGTATGCAAGAATTCTATTGAAGAAAAAATTGTAACTCTCCATCAGGAGAAACGCGATCTGGCCGGCAGCCTGCTTGAAGGCAGCGACATCAGTGCAAAGATGAAAACTGATGATCTCCTTAATCTGATCAAGGAGAATTAGGCCGGCAGGGAACTACTCCCTCAGACGAACCAATATCAGTCCGAAAAAGCCTGAGCCCCTCCCCTCATAGTGCCAGCCAAGGTGGACACCACAGACGCGGCACAGGGTAAAACACCAGACATGGCCGCTAAACCAGGTAAACTCAGAAGTAACATCCCCCGCGAGTAGACAGCCTGGAGCCTTGCGAAAACAACCAAGGTCAAAGACGATACCATCCGGGTTAAAAAAGGTATGAGTATGAGAGCCGCTTACACTTATCATCTGATCTCTGCGGGTGATCCGGTTTGAGCATGATTTGCAAAAAAGAGCTTCATCCTCTCCAGCTTTTTTCTCAATATTCTGCCGCACTAATGGAATAGTACCATCACCTTGTCGCCCGCCATTGCGAAGAGCATACATTAATGATTTCTCAGTTTTGATGGACTCGAAAAAACCAAATTCTGCATCATCCCGTCATTCCCGCCGGGGGCGGAAATGACGAAGCAGGGGGCTTTTTACAACGCCATCAGTGTTTTTCACTATAATATTGTACAATAGACCAAACCATTTCTGAGATTGTATAGTCCTCCGGTTGAACAGTCACTTGTAAACCATTGTCCGTTACCGTTTTGGCAGTAATGGGGCCAATGGCCGCAATATCAACTCCCTCCATAAGGTTTTCCAACTCTTCCTGATCCTTGGATTCAACCATACGGAGAAAGTTTCTCACTGTGGACGAACTGGTAAAGGTAACCATATCAACCCTGCCCTCCTGCAGATCTGTTCGCAGATTCTCTTTGGGCCCATCCTCGGGACAATTCTGATACACAGGGACAACTATCACCTGAGCACCGGCACCTCTTAACGTTTCCGGAAGTATTTCACGGCCTTTCAGCGCTCTCGGAATAAGGATATTTCTTCCTTCAACCCCTTGATCAAGGAGGCTTTCCGCCAACCCCTCGCCGGTAAAGGTATTTGGAATGAGATCCGCATTTATGCCGTATTTCAAAAGGAGATCTGCAGTACTCTTCCCCACAGCTGCAATATCAGGCCCTTTGAGATCCCTGGCGTCCATACCCTTGGTATAGAGATATTCAAAGAAATATTTTACACCGTTGAGAGAGGTAAACAGGATCCAGTGGTACTCATCCAACCGCTCAAGTTCGTCGTCAAGTATTTCATAGGAGTCCACCGGTTTAATATTGATGGTGGAATACTCAAGACAGTCAGCACCAAATTCTTCAAGACCTGCAACAAGATCACTTGCCTGCTCCCTGGTTCTGGTAACAATGATTTTCTTGCCAAAAAGGGGACGCTTTTCGAACCAGTCAATAGTATCCCTGAGAGTTACCACCTCACCTACAATGATAAGAGAAGGCGGTTTAATGTCATTATCCCTGACTATCTCGGTAATAGTCTCAAGTGTACCTATCACCGTCCGCTGTTCAGGTGTCGACGCCCAGCGCACTACGGCAACCGGGGTTTTCGGACTACGACCATGTTTAATAAGATTCCCGACGATCACCGGAAGATTTTTTATCCCCATATACACCACAAGGGTCCCCACCCCTGTTGCCAGTTTCGCCCAGTCAATGTTGGAGGTTTCCTTGGTCGGATCCTCGTGCCCGGTAAGAAAGGCAACAGTGGCTGTATAATCTCTATGGGTTATGGGAATACCTGCATAGGTTGCCGCTGCCGTAGCTGAGGTGACGCCGGGCACAACCTCAAAAGAAATTCCAGCCTTATGCAGCTGCTGAAGTTCTTCACCGCCACGGCCAAAAATAAAAGGATCCCCACCCTTCAGCCGAACAACCATCTTACCGGCACGGGCATGGTCAACCAGCATTTGATTAATTTCATCCTGGGTGTGGATATGTTTGACTCCGCCTTTTTTCCCGACATAGATCCGTTCTGCAGAAGCGGGTAGATGCTTCAATAACTTTTTGGAGGCGAGATAATCATATACAGCGACCTCGGCCTTCTCCAAAAGACGTTTCCCACGCACGGTTATCAGGCCAGGGTCTCCCGGACCCGCACCCACCAGATATACCTTTCCAGGTCTGGTCACTTTTGGCTTTTCTTCCATAATTGATACGATATCGACTACTTTTTTTCCTGCAGTTTACAGGCAAAAAAGGGCTCTCCCAGCTTCAGGAATAGCCCTTTTTTTATAAATAAATGGAAATCAGACGATTTCGGATTTCATGGTACAACCATTAAAGCTCGCTCATAATGGATTCCGTAACTTCCTTGATGGAAACAGAGCCATCTACGGATATTACTTTAGGTCCACCTGCTTCTTTGAAGTAGTTAACCGCTGCCATGGTTCCGACAGTCTCATCATAGTAAATACCATGGCGCTTGCCAATGGCTTCCTCATCCTGGTCATCAGCACGGGTGTTCAGGTCACCACCACACACCCGGCACACCAGTTTACCATCTTTCTCAACAGGCTTGATTGCATCAAAAGCAATGTGATTGGGATGATTATTATTGTTTACGCAGAGCCGACGTCCCATGATGCGCTCTTTGGCGATTTCACGATCGAGTACAATCTCTATCACATAATCAAGGGCAAGCCCTTCTTTTTTCAGGGTTTCTGCCAGTGTAATTGCCTGGTCTTTTGACCGTGGAAATCCGTCAAGTATCCAGCCTTCCTTACAGTCATCTTTCTGAAGACGAGAGATCATCATGGGAATGGTGATATCGTCCGGAACAAGATCACCTTTGTCAATGAAGACCTTTGCCTGTTTGCCAAGCTCGGTTCCACCGCCGATATGCTCTCTGAAGATCGCACCGGACTCTATATGAGGAATGTCATATTTTTTCTGAATAATTGCACCCTGAGTACCTTTACCACTTCCGTTTGGTCCGAAAACCAGGATGTTTTTTCCCATAATTTTTCTCCTTTAAAACCAGTTTTGAAACAACACTATTTATAAATACGTTATTTGACAACGGAATAGAAACAGAACATAACTAAGCTTGTTCTGTTACTACCACAATTCTCCGTTATCATTATACTCTTTTTAAAGTTTGGTAATAAATCCTTTTATATCTCAATTACATTGCGCGCGTCATTATAGCCGAAAAGGTAGTACGGGGCCATAAAAATATCTCTCCATAGATTTTGACTTTCAACTGCAAAGGGGTTATTTTTCTGTTGCACTGAAGATATGCTGCAAGATTCGCCATAACTTTCGGTCATGTTTATCCCAATGCACCGTAATTTTTAACCTTAAACATCAAACTATTCTCATGAAAGAAATACGTGTTGGTCTCATCGGTTTCGGCACAGTTGGACAGGGTCTGGCACAGACTCTGCTGGCCCAGAAGGAACGACTTATACAAAAAACAGGTATCACATTCACACTTGCTGCTGTGGCTGATATCGCCATTGATACCCTCCCCGATGAGTTCAACGGGGTTTCCCTTACCAGGGATGCCGACGAGATCTTCACCGACCCGACCATTGATATTATAGTTGAGCTTATTGGAGGAATGGAACCGGCGAGATCCTTTCTGCTGAAGGCGATTGACAACGGCAAACATGTTATTACCGCCAACAAGGCTCTTCTGTCTGTACACGGCAGGGAGATTTTCAAGGCAGCGGCCAAACACAATGTCGAGGTAGGCTTTGAGGCAAGTGTAGGCGGAGGAATCCCGGTAATCAAAGCCTTGAAGGAAGGACTGGTAGCCAATAGAATTAACTATATAAAAGGTATCATGAATGGTACCGCCAACTATATCCTGACCCAGATGACTGACCATGGTACTCCGTTTCAGGAAGTACTCAAAGAAGCTCAGGAACTCGGGTTTGCAGAAGCGGATCCGACATACGATGTTGAAGGGATTGACACGGCCCATAAACTTGCAATCCTGATGACCATAGCCTTTGGCCTGCACGTTCATTTAGATGACATCACTGTTGAAGGAATCAGCAATATTGAGCCGATCGATATCGATTTTGCGAAAAGCCTGGGCTACCGTATTAAGCTGCTGGCCATCAGTCGAAACCACGGCGACCATGTTGAGGCTCGTGTCCACCCCACCATGGTTCCTGAAGACCATATGCTGGCAACAATCAACGGTGCCTTCAACGGTATTCAGTTCAACGGTGACACCGTGGGCGATGTTCTGCTTTACGGTCAGGGGGCCGGGATGATGCCGACAGGAAGTGCCGTTGCAGCCGATGTGATTGATATTGGCCGCAATATCACCACTGATGCCGTCAATCGTGTGCCTGCACTGTCATATTCCCCAGATCATATTGGTGAACCGACCATCACTCCCATGGATCAACTGATCTGCCCCTATTATTTCAGGGTAACGGCTCTTGACAAACCGGGAGTTCTGTCACTGATTACCACCATTTTCGGGAAATATAATATTTCCATTAAATCAATGATGCAGCAGGAGCACGATGCAAACGAACCAGTATATATTGTTTTCATGACTCACAGGGCCACTGAAGGCGATGTTAAAAATGCGATCGAGGAAATTAACGCACTTGAGGTATGCACCGGCCCCACTGTAAAAATCAGACTTCTGATCTCTGAATAGGCCTGGTATGAAATATCTTATTCTAGTTGGTGACGGCATGGGAGATTACCCGATCCCTGAACTCGACGGAAAAACTGTGCTTGAAGTCGCCAGCACCCCCGCCATGGATGAACTTTGCCGTAAAGGAGAGTTCTTTCTCAACCATACCGTACCAGAGGGCTTCCCGCCGGGCAGCGATGTGGCCAATATGTCCCTGATGGGTTATGACCCCGCGTTATATTATACAGGAAGGGCTCCCCTTGAAGCCGTATCCATGGGCATTAATCTCGCTTCAGACGAAATCGCTTTTCGCTGCAACCTGGTAACCCTTGATAAAAGTGACGACGGCCGGATAACCATGCGGGATTTCTCCGCCGGCCATATCAACAGTGAGGAGTCTCACCAGATAATTGACACTCTCGAGACGGAATGCTCCACTGAACAGTTCCACTTTAAGCCGGGGATAAGCTATCGGCATCTGATGATTTTCAAGGGTACTCATCCCGGTATCACCACAGTGCCCCCCCATGATTATATCGAAAAAGACGTAACTCTCCATTACCAGAACTACCTCACTCTTCCTGAGTTGCAGCATCTCCTGGAAAAATCGGAATCAATTCTGGCCAGACACCCGGTAAATCTGCAACGAATTAAAGAGGGTAAAAATCCGGCAACTCACTTCTGGTTATGGGGCGAGGGGAAAATGGTGAACGCCCCGACGCTGATGGAAAGATTTCAGATCAGCGGCAGTATGATCAGCGCCGTCGATCTGTTGAAAGGGTTAGGCATTGTGGCTGACCTCTCCGTAATCGACGTGGACGGTGCTACCGGGGATATCAATACCAATTACGAAGGTAAAGCTCAAGCCGCTGTCGATGCCCTTGTAGACCAGGACTTTGTCTTTGTCCACCTCGAGGCACCGGATGAAGCTGGCCATCTGGGGTCCCTGCCGGATAAAATCAGGGCAATAGAGGACTTTGACGCACGCATTGTACAGCCGATTGTGGACCATCTGCGGGATCAGCAGGAAGACTTTCGGGTTGTTGTTACCATGGATCACTTCACCCCGCTATCTCTCCGAACACACGTCTCCGATCCGGTGCCCACCCTGCTCTACGATTCCAGAGAGCATTTACGGGGATCTGGACAAGTGTTCTGTGAAAAGAGTTGTATCGAGTACGATCAAAAACAAAACAATGCAATCGCCCGGGGATACACCATGATCGATAAATTACTTGAGAGACAGTAGTGCAGGAACACATTTTTAAAGCAAAGGTAAGAGTGCTCTACGGAGATACAGATGCCGGTGGTGTTGTGTACAACGCCAACTTCCTCCGCTATTTTGAAATCGGCAGAACCGAGTTGATGAGAGAGCATGTCTGCTCCTACAGTGAAATAGAAAAACTCGGCTTTGTCCTGCCGGTAATCGAATGCTGGGCCCGGTATAAAGCTCCCGCCTTCTATGACGATCTCCTCACAGTTGAAACAACTGTAGCTGAAGTGAGTGATCTCAAATGCAAGTTTGCTTACCGGGTCGTCAGAGAGGGAAAAGGCACAGACCGTCCAAAACTGTTAGTGAAAGGCTACACTGTGCACGCAGCAGTCACAAAAAAAGGAAACCTGACGCGTCTTCCTGATGAAATTATTCAGAAAATCACACAGCTCGCTTCGGGATAGCGCAAAAAAGAGACAATGGCCCAAAAGGCTCAATGGCTAAGTCAAAAACTCATATGCGAGACTCCGGATGAAGAGTTTTATGACGCCATAAAATAATCGTTGACAATAATTTTAACGATTGTATAGTGGCAGGTCTTAACGCGGGGTGGAGCAGTCTGGTAGCTC
>DEIL01000002.1 GCA_002352445.1 Desulfobulbaceae bacterium UBA2775 | reverse complement strand
AAGTGGAAAGAGAATCCTGGAGAGCTGCCGCTGGGTGAGTCGGGAGAGAAAGTAAGATTGATCCTTTTTAGGATCAGCACCGCAGTGCAGTCGGAAAAGAGCATCACCTTCAATAATTCTCGCATAATGCCCGGTGGCAATTTTATCCATGCCATGATCCAGTATACTTTCCATGAACAAACCGAACTTGATTTCCCGGTTGCATACAACACACGGGTTTGGAGTAAGGCCTTTAAAGTAACTTGAGGAAAAGTAGTGCAGCACCTTCTGTTCAAATTCACGGCGAAGATCTATGACGTTCAGCTTGATGCCAATTGTTTCAGCAATGGCCTCAACTTTTGTTCTCTGTTGTGCAAAATTAGGCTGGGCAAGTTGCATGAAAAATCCTTCAATCTCATAATGATCCTTGAGCAGAAGGGCGCATGCAGTGGAGTCAACACCACCACTCATTGCTATGCCAACACGTTTTTCTCTCACTGATTATCTTGCAATCCCCGGATGGTTACTCTATTAAGAAAGGTTAAAAAGGAAGTTCATTAACTATTATGGATTCTGTTATTCTTTTGGGTGACAGCTGTTTGAAATAAGGAATCACAATACATCACCATGAACAAAAATGAAAGTCACAAAGGCATGGTTCCGGTTCTGCCTGAACTGCTGGCTCCTGCTGGAACTTATGAGAAACTTGTTACCGCTGTTCACTATGGTGCAGATGCAGTTTATCTGGGTGGAAAGAGCTTCAGTCTCAGGGCAAAGGCGGGAAATTTCAGTAATCAGGCGATGCAGGCAGGGGTGCAATATGCACACACGCATGGCGTAAAGATTTATGTAACCATAAATATTATAGCCCACAACAGTGATCTGCAGGGGTTGGAGGAATATCTTCTTGGATTACAGCAAATGCGGGTCGATGGTTTGATTATCTCGGATCCCGGCATGCTGGCGATTGCTCATGAGATTGTGCCTGATCTGCCCATCCACCTTTCAACCCAGGCCAATGTGACAAATTATGCGTCGGCTGAGTTTTGGCTTAACCATGGAGCAGGCAGGTTAAACCTTGCAAGAGAGTTATCCCTGGAAGAGATTCGGCAAATAAGAGCAGTGGTGACAGGAGAACTGGAAGTCTTCGTTCATGGTGCCATCTGTATTTCTTATTCGGGGAGAT
This sequence comes from Desulfobulbaceae bacterium UBA2775, assembly GCA_002352445.1. GTDB lineage: Bacteria > Desulfobacterota > Desulfobulbia > Desulfobulbales > Desulfocapsaceae > Desulfomarina. Next base: position 4,467 of record DEIL01000002.1, on the reverse strand, counting down.
GCATGCTTTCAAATTATATGACCGGCAGGGATGCCAATCGAGGAAATTGTGCTCACCCATGCCGATATGGTTATAGTCTGGTAGAGGAGAAACGTCCCGGAGAATATTTCCCGGTGGAGGAGGATGAGCGGGGTACTTATATCTTCAACTCTAAAGATCTCTGTTTACTTGAGATGCTACCACAATTAGTTGCTGCCGGAGTTGATTCCTTGAAGATAGAGGGACGGATGAAATCAATTTTCTACGTTGGAGGGGTGGTCAGGATTTATCGGGCAGCTCTTGATTATCTGGGACAGCTGCCTGCCCGGGCGTGGCTGAGGCCAGAGTTGATCACCATTCCGGACGAATTCATGCGTGAGATTGAGAGAACAGGTACCCGAGGGGCTACAGAAAATTTTATCAAGGATCGACCGGGATCCAATGAAATGATCTATGTTTCTTCCAGAACCGTACAAACATATGAACCGGTAGCTGTTATTCGTGAGGCAGGAGCCATGCCTCTGGTCGAAATACGCAATACGGTTTTCGCTGGCGGACAGATCGAATATATGAAACGTTCTGTAGGCGTTGTGGCCTTGGAAATAATTGGGATGACTGATGAAGAGGGGAGGGAAATAGCTAAAGCCAATCCAGGAAACAGGCTGTTTTTAAAGACCGAGCCGGATCTCGCTTTTGGGGAGGTGAACAGTATCCTGAGGCGGAAGAAAATTCAGCCTGAGAAATCTCCAATAAAACATGCGTAGTCTCAATGAACATCCATCAAATACATTTCACAACGATGACACCGCTTCGCTGTTATGAAAGTCGGGGTTGGCAGGGGTGTTGCCAAATGTCCTCGCCAGCTGTGGATCGGAGTCTCGCAGGCTCGCTTACCTGTTGTGGCAACACCCCTCTTAATCCCTCTCCTTCCATGTAATACATGGCTTCCAAATAAAGATCGTGCCCCTGTTTTCATACTACTCTGAACAAGTTCAGCCAAGATGCTCAAGAGCAATTTTCAGCATTCTGCGAACAGGCTCGGCGGCACCCCAGAGGAGTTGATCACCAACAGAAAAGGCTGTCAGATACTTTGATCCGATATTCATTTTTCGAATTCGGCCAATTGGTACTGTCAGGGTTCCGGATGCTTTGACCGGGGTGAGATCCCGGGAAGTGATTTCTCTTTCGTTAGGGATAACTTTTACCCACTGGTTATGGCTTGAGATGATCTCTTCAGCTTCTTGAACGGAGATATCTTTTTTCAGTTTGATGGTAAAAGCCTGGGAATGGCAGCGCATAGCACCAATCCGCACGCATTGCCCGTCAATAGGTATTATTTCTTCTGCCTTTCTGCCGAGAATTTTGTTGCTTTCGACAATCCCTTTCCATTCTTCTTTGGTTTGACCGTTCTCAACCGGTACGTCGATCCACGGAATGAGACTTGCCGCCAGTGGGACGCCCCAATTATCCAGAGGCAGAGAACCATCATTGAGCTTGGCGGTGATTTTTTTGTCAATATCAAGGATTGCCGATGAAGGATCAGCAAGTAACTCTGTTACATCTGTTTCGAGTGCACCCATCTGACTGATAAGTTCCCGCATATTCTTGGCCCCGGCACCGCTGGCAGCCTGATATGTCATGGAACTCACCCATTCAACAAGGTCGTTATCAAATAAACCACCAAGGGCCATAAGCATCAGTGAAACGGTACAGTTGCCGCCAATATAGTCTTTGATACCGTTATTTAGCCCATCATCAATTACAGCACGATTAACGGGATCTAATGCTATTATGGAATTTTCAGCCATTCTCAGGGTTGAGGCGGCGTCAATCCAGTAACCATCCCAGTTTTTCCTCAAATTATTATAGACGGATGCGGTGTAACCACCTCCCTGGCAGGACATGATAATATCCATCTCTGCCAGTTTTTCCAGATTCATTGCATCTTCAAGCGGTTGGCTTCTTCCACCAATATCCGGGCCCGGTTGACCGACCTGTGAAGTTGTAAAAAAAACAGGNNTCAAATCTCTGAAAATCGTTCTCGGTCGTCATTCTTTCCATTAAAACAGAACCTACCATTCCACGCCATCCAACAAATCCGACTTTAAGCATTGAAGACTCCATAAAAATTAGTTTAATCGAATTCTGAAATCCAGAATTTCAACTTTTTACATAAAAAGAGGAAAAAAGCTCGCTAAAAAACGTTGATTACTGCCTTTGCAGCAGAAACGGTCGTACTATTCATCAGACCTATTTTTTTATCAATAGAAATCCAAGGAAAAAGGAACCTCCTATAATATATATATCAGCCAGATTGAATATCCCAGTTTTAAAAACGCCGATTCGGATTTGGATAAAATCTATTACTGCGCCACTATTAATCATCCTGTCGAGCAGATTACTGACACCTCCACCTGTTATGATGCTAAGGGTCGTGATGTGAAGGGCAGGAAGATTTTTCTTAAAAAGTAGATAGTACAGGCAGTACAGCAGAATCAACGGGACACAGATATTAAGGAGAAAAAACTGCAAATACCAGGGATATTCGTTGACCATCCCAAGAAATCCTCCACTGTTTTCAGCATAGGAAAAAATTACTGTTTCTGAGTAGAAAGAGACAGGGGACAGGTCTGAAAGGTACTTTTGGGCGATTGATTTTGTGTATTGATCGGAATAAATGACAAAAAATAAAGCAAACAGAACGATACACAGACGTGTGATGCTAATGGTGGATAGATTGAGCTGTGGAAATTTGGAATTAAGGGGGCAAGGCATATTTTTTCCCGGAAAATGGTCTGTCCTGATGACTGTAGCAAAAAGAAGAGATACTTAATGGTGATCAACTCGTAAAAAGGTCACTCGATGTCTATGCTTATCGGAAGTTTTAGATGGCTAAGTCAAAAAGTTTGATATACAAGGCGCAGTGTTTTTCTCAGGCCCTCAACAATACATGTGGTATGTTGAGGTTCTGAGAAAAACCTGCAACGAAGGAGATCGGACTTTTGACGACGCCATCAATGGTGTCATTATCAACTGAGGCTCTTAGGATGTCAACAATTCTCATTTTTTGACAATTTACAAAAACTGTTGCAGCCTGCCGACCAGTCTTTTAAAGTTGGTCAACCAGTAAGATACTATTCAAGGAGAGACGCATGGTAAAGATTGGAATTATTGGTGGATCTGGGCTCGATGATCCTGGCATTTTGCAAGAACCTGAGATGGCACGTAGGGTGACTGAATATGGTGAACCTTCCTCTGCGCTGCTTAGTGGAAAAATTAGTGGAATTGAAATTGTCATTCTTGCAAGACATGGACGAAAACATCAGTATAGCCCTACACAGGTAAACAATAGAGCAAATATAACCGCGTTGAAAGAAGTCGGAGTAACGCACATCCTTGCAACAACGGCTTGTGGAAGTCTCAGAAAAGAGATTGATAGAGGGCATCTAGTGGTACTGGATCAGTTTATTGACTTTACCCGGTTCAGGAAAAACAGTTTTCACGGTTCTTTTGCAAGAGGTGCTGTTCATACAGCCATGGCCCATCCTTTTGATGACGAATTGAGGAAACGTTTGTTTGAAACAGCAGAGTCCCTTGACTTGAAAGTGCATCGGTCGGGTTGTGTTTTAACTATAGAAGGCCCCAGGTTCTCAACTGTTGCAGAATCAAAAATGTTTAGAATATGGGGTGCTGATGTTATCAATATGTCCACTGCACCGGAAGCCATGCTTGCAAATGAGGCTGGAATTCCATATGCAGCGGTGGCGATGTCAACGGATTATGATTGTTGGAAGGAGGATGAGGCGCCTGTCACCTGGGACGAAATTCTTGCGGTATTTCAGGAAAATGCGGATAATGTTAAGCGACTACTTGTGAAAGTAATCGAAAGTTTCCAATGAAGAAAACAGATAAGGAAGAGTGATGGTGTTAAGAAAAAGTGTGAGAAGTATTCCGAATTGGCCAATAGACGGCGTGATTTTCAGAGATTTGACTACCCTGATGTTGGATTCGCAGGCTTTTGCAGCGTCCTGTGACATTCTATTTGATAGATATGAAAGCCAGAATATTGATAAAATTGTCGGGATTGATGCAAGGGGTTTTGTTTTTGGTGCTGTTCTGGCCTATAAGATAGGCGTGGGCTTTATTCCCGTTCGCAAGAAAGGAAAGCTTCCGGCTGAAACCTTAGAAGAATCATATAATCTTGAATATGGGTCAGATACCCTTGAAATTCATAAAGATGCAATTAATGAAGGTGAAAGGGTAGTAATCGTAGATGATTTGATTGCGACTGGTGGTACCGTCGGTGCTACTGTTGAGCTTGTTAAAAAGTTAGGTGCTAATATCATTGAGTGTGCCTTTCTTATCGAATTACCAGACCTGAAAGGCAGAGAGAAGATTAAGGAGTGTGAGGTGTTCGCTATAATGGAGTTCGAGGGAGAATAGCAGGGTGCTTTAGTTTTGAAGGTATAAAAAAGCAAAACCCCGTTA
>DEIL01000086.1 GCA_002352445.1 Desulfobulbaceae bacterium UBA2775 | reverse complement strand
GCATCATCCACTGACCCGGTAGCACTCAGAGACAGTCCGGATAATATTTTGTATTTATCTGAATGGAGACCATACTCAAAGCTGGAGACAAGGCCCAGATCAAGTTCTCCTTCATCAAGTTGTTTATTGAGCGCTCTCGGAGAACCATCCACCAGTTCCCAGTTCGTTTGTAAAACAGTACGCTTCCATGTTTCGTAAATAGGAGCAGTAATAAGAAAATTAACCATACCTATTTTTACAATCGGTTCTTTTGACTGTTTCATTAAAACTGTTCCTCAAGTTACTTGAGAAAGAATTCTTGAAGCAACTTCCAAAAGATATTTTCCCGAGTAACAGAAAAGCCGGGCTGTTAACCCGGCTAAGTAACAACACAGTATCAATCAATAAAAAATTTGAGCTTTTCTCTGCGACTTGAATGACGCAGTCTGTTCAAAGCCTTTTTCTCAATCTGGCGAATTCTCTCCCTGGAGACATTAAATCTCTTGCCAATTTCCTCCAGGGTGTACTCCGCTTTTTCACCGATACCAAACCGAAGACGAATAATCTTCTCTTCCCTTTCAGTGAGAGTCTTGAGAATATCTTTGACACGGCCAGACAACTCCCTTGTCTGCACAGCATCATATGGTGATTGAGACTCTTGATTCTCAAGGAAATCTCCCAATGTGGAATCATCATCTCCTACAGGAGTTTCAAGAGATATCGGTTCTCTCGAGGCTTCAAGAATAGACAGGATTTTATCCATTGGAAGATTGGTAGATTTTGAAATCTCCAGAGGAGTTGGTTCCCGACCCAATTCTTTAAATAGAGCATAAAACGCTTTGAAAAACTGACTCCTGAGTTCCAGAAAATGAACAGGCAGTCTAATCGTGCGGGTCTTATCAAGAATGGCCCTGGTAATCGCCTGGCGAATCCACCAGCTTGCATAAGTGGAAAACTTATTCCCTTTTGTATAATCAAAGCGAAATACCGCACGCATCAGGCCAAGGTTCCCTTCCTGGATCAGGTCAGCCAGGGTCAAGCCCTGATGCATATATCGTTTGGCAATGGAAACGACCAGCCTCAAATTAGCCCTGATCATTGTATCCTTTGCCACTTCTATAGATCGGCTATAGGCCTCAAGTTTTGCCTGGAGTTCGAAAAGATCACGCCTGTCAGGGTATTTTTTTGCAGCACTTATAACACTGTACCGCATAAAATTGAGCTGCTGTTTCTTCGGTTTAAGGGTAGGATCCCTTTTTTCCCACAGAGCTATCCGCTCGCACAGTATCTCAACCTCTTGACTCCTGGATACGTCCTCTCGAATCGCTTTGATGATGGAATCAAATCCCTGGCGGATTGTCTTGGAGTACTTCGCCTCTTCTTCCGGAGTTAGAAGGTCGAACCTGCCCATTTCTCTAAGATAAGTAGTAGTGGTCTCCTCACCTTCATGGGAATCCTCTTCTGTTACCTGGACCTCCTCATCATCACCGAGACCATCTCCATTTTCATCTTTTTTAACCCAGAGTTCCCCTGAAAGAGTGCGCTTTTCCCCATTTTCTTCTACTGTAACTATTTCTATGGAGTGGGCACCAAGAAAATCAAAGATATTTTCAATCGCATTGGGGTCATTTATCTCATCTGGCAATAGTTCGTTTAAAGTATCAAAGCTTATACAACCTTCTTCTTTTCCTGCTTCCAGAAGGCTTTCTTTAAGTTCAGGTAGCACCTGTGAACCACTCCATTAATTGAATTTTAGAGACTATCTTGTACAGTGATATTACACAGACCATCAGATAGTCTTGTAAAAAAACCGGAATATACTCTCAGTGTTTTTTTGACAAAAAAAAAGCCGGCGAGGTAGGTCTCGCAAGCATATAGTGTTTTTCAGAAGAGGATATTTATAATTTGTCCAACGATAAAAGTCAATTTTTAAATACCCCTTCCCATGAAAATCAAGCAAGCCAACATCCAATCCTCTTGGATTCCATGCCAATGCAAGTTTATATTATAGCATTGAAATGACCATATTCAAGGTGCTGTACTGCTTTTTCCTTGTTTTCCCGCTCGATTCTCAGCGTTTATTTCTGTTTTACACCGTCGTACACTATCAGTCTTTATTTTACAAGAGCAGACAGTTGAGTAAAGATTACTCGTTTTCGCAACCTCCACTGGAAAAAAGACAGAACATAACTGTTCGTTTTCACCTATCTCATTGGACATGGCAGAAAAGATCAGGCTTAAAACAAAATGTTGACAAGGTTCAAACTGTCAGTTATAAAACTTCCACATTGGCCCCATCGTCTAGTGGTCTAGGACACCGGCCTCTCACGCCGGGAACAGGGGTTCGAGTCCCCTTGGGGTCACCATGTTATAAAAACGGGCAGTTAGATCAAATCTAGCTACCCGTTTTTGTTCTTCAAATACACTCCCCCCCCCACATCCCCCACCTTTCAGGGCTAATAATAAAATAATTTATAATATTGGTGTCTACAACGAGATTGGCGCGAGCGCCTGTTGACAAAGACATTGACCTAGCTGAAAAATCCGATTATTATAAGCATTATTGTCCTAATATCTCTCAAGGGGTACTGAAATGAAAGAAAGGGTTTTGGAGTAAGGTGCTAAATACAAAAACGTGAGACCAAGTCTATGCAAACGAGCGATTATATTTCTGCGACAGTGCTTTCCAAGAAGACAGCACATACGCTTGATTCTCTTTCCAGCGGAGAAAACGAAAAATTTATCATATTAAAAAACAACAAACCTAAGGCAATTTTGATGTCAGTAAACGCTTACGAGGCCTTAGAAGAGGAACTTGAAGATCTACGACTGACTTCTCTTGCGCTGGCTCGCATGCAGACCTTTAGTCTTGATGATGCTATCACCCACAAAAAAATGTTGGAAAAGTTCGAGAAATGAAGTGGTCAGTTATTTACCATCGAGATGTAGAAGGTGATCTTGAGAGTATCGGGCCGTCTGCGGCAAGGCGTATTATCAGGATAATTGACAGCAAGCTTACTACCTCTCCACTCCAGTTCGGTGGTCCATTAGCTGGAAATCTGGCAAATTTTCGTAAGCTAAGGATTGGAGATTTCCGTGTCGTCTATAAAACTATGGAAAAAAAGGTAATTGTGTATGTCTTGGCGGTTGGCATAAGACGCGATAAGGAGATTTACAAAGCTGCATCTAAGCGTCTTGAGTAAAGTGTTTACTCCTGTTTCTCCTTGTCGAAGATGTTTGCCTTGCCGACTTTTCGGCTAGAGCGCCAATTCCTTGAGAAAACTGGCTGCGCGTCGCAGGATAATTCCTTCCACCATACGCTCAATGTTTGTATTTTTGACCAGCTAAACTCCGCTCATAGCATATTTTTTATTGAAGTAATGAAGCGTTGGGCTGATGGTGCTATCGAACATACTTCAACGGTCAGTTCAGGGTTACCATCCTCAACAAACACTAAAATGCCCTTGCATATTTATATGCAACCATATTACAATGCACTATATTAACATCTTTAAAACACTTTATTCTGGGTGAAATATAATGCTAAGTATAACCGAAGATATTCTTTCAATCACTGAGTTGAAGCGAAAGACCAACTCTATTCTCAAACAGTTGCATAACACGGGACGCCCTGTAATCCTTACTGTCAACGGTAAAGCAGAAGCAGTAATTATTGATGCAGGGGAGTATGAAAAAACCACACGAGCCTTAAACCTCCTGAAAATGCTCATCCCGGCTGAAGAAGACGTTAAAGAGGGCCAGGTACGTGAAGCAGAAACTTTTTTCAAAGAGTTTAAACGTGACAGAAACATATAAAATCTTCCTTACCCGACATGCCGAAAACGACCTGATCGAAATCTATGATTATATTGCTATGGACAGTCCGGCCAGTGCCTCTGCCTTTGTTCTGGCTCTTGAAAAAAAAGTGTTCTCTTTGTCCACCATGCCTGAACGCGAGCCTCTTATACCTGAGAACAACCTTCTCGGCACCCGGTATCGACATCTTATTCATGGCAGATACCGGATTATTTTCAAGGTGTATGACCAGACAGTTACAGTCCTTCGGGTAATTCACGGCAGCAGGCTCCTGGAGTTGTAGTCACGCTGATTCTCCCCAACCCAAACACCGTCGCTTACCGACATTCACCTGCTCGCAGTAGTGCTTCTTCAGCAGGCGGAATTTCTGCCCAGAGACTACTGATTTCCAGTGGAGGTTCGATGATATTCTCTACTCCCAGTTCTTTATGTACCTGTTTCTTCTGGAGAGGAACTCACGATGAACTTCTTTCTATAGAGGGTGAATATGAATTGCTTTACAATATGCAGCTTAAGCAGGGAAGTTTGGAATGACCGAGCAGAATATTTTTACGGATTTATCACCCATGCCATGGTCTAATTCAACAGTCAGGAGATTAAAATGAAAAAGGTGACATTTTATCCGGCTAACAAGGAAATACTCTGTAATTACGGTGACAATTTACTGGAAGTAGCCAGAAAGGCTGACATCTTTATAGAAGCTCCCTGCAACGGCAGTGTCTCATGCGGGAAATGCAAAGTTAAACTGCTTAAAGGAAACGTCCGCTCTGCAGACGATACAGTAAGAACCACATTCAAACTTGAAGAAGGTTATATTTCAGCCTGCCACTCTGAGGTAATAAAAGATATTGAGATAGAGGTACCTGCCATTTTCGCGTCCTCTCTGGCCGAAATGAAAATTGATGACCTCTCTTCAGAATCAGATATCAAATTATTTGAGATATCGAGAAACTACATCACTGACAACGAGATGACTTTTACCTCATATGTGAGGAAAGATTTTCTCCAGATCGACAGGCCGAACCTCGATGACAATATTTCAGACTGGGATCGTATTAAAAGACACCTTAAGGTCAATTACGGTTACAAAAATGCCTTCTGTCGGCTGCCGACTCTGAGAAAGATCCCGCAATTGCTGCGGGAGGCTGGTTTCAACCTGACCATAACCCATATTCCAAGAGGAAAAGACAAGACTACCATCATCAACCTCGAAGCAGGAGATACAACCAGCAGGCTTTACGGAGTATCGGTGGATATCGGCACCACATCTGTTGCCGCCTTTCTGGTCGATATGTACAAAGGAGAACTCCTGGCAAAGGCATCATCGGGAAATGGTCAGATCAAATTTGGTGCTGATGTTATTAACAGAATTGTTTTTGCAGCTAAAGAAGGTGGTCTTGAAAAATTGAACCATGTCCTCATCCACGAGACAATCAACCCGATCCTTGAAAAAATGTTTCGCGATGCCGGAGTTGACCGTGATGAAGTGATTGCTTTTGTTGCTGCCGGAAATACCACCATGTCCCACCTTCTTCTCGGTGTTTTTCCTGATTTTCTACGCAAGGAACCATATGTTCCCGGATTCCTAAAGGCACCGTTTGTTAAAGCATCCGAGCTTGAAATTGCCATTAACCCCGAAACATTTTTGTATATCGTGCCCTCTGTCTCGAGTTATGTGGGTGGTGACATTACCGCCGGAATCCTGGCATCAGGCATCTGGCTTTCTGAAAGTGATGTCCTGTTAATTGATCTTGGCACTAACGGTGAAATCGTTTTCGGCAATAAAGAGTATCTCCTCACCTGTGCCTGTTCTGCTGGCCCTGCTTTTGAGGGAGGAGGTATCAGCTGCGGTATGAGAGCATCGTACGGCGCTATCGAGAAAATCGGAATAGACCAAAATAGTCTTACTCCTGAACTGACTATAATTGGCGGCGGCAGACCTCTTGGGATATGCGGATCTGGAATCATTGACCTGGTCTCCGAAATGATGCTCCACAATATCATCAACAAAAGGGGTAAATTTAATAAAACCCCCAACTCTGATAGAATCAGATACGATGAACATGGGACGGGAGAGTATGTCATTGTCTTTAAAGAGGAGTTCGATCTGGAATCAGACCTGACCATTACTGAAGTGGATATCGACAGCTTTATCAGAACTAAGGGTGCGGTTTACTCGGGGGCGGCAACACTCATAGGCAGTATTGGCAAGGATTTCAGCTCTCTTGAGAAGGTATATATAGCCGGAGGGATCGGCAACAGTCTGGATATTGAAAAATCAATACGCATCGGCTTGCTGCCGGATATCAGCAGAGATAAATTTTCCTATATCGGCAACAGTTCACTGATGGGCTGCTATTTAACCTTAATGAGTGAGGATGCCAGACAGATCCTTGAAAAAATCGCATCAATGATGACATACATCGAACTGAGTGTTTATACCAATTATATGGATAACTTTATCTCAGCCTGTTTTTTGCCCCATACAGATATAGAACAGTTCCCCTCTATAAAAGAAGGGGTCGGGATTGAATGATTAACCTGAAACAGCGGGAAGAATCACCTCAACCCTTGTCCCCTTCCCCGGTTCACTGGTAAGAATAATTTTACCCTCATGCTCCTCAACGATTTTTGAGGACATTGCAAGCCCCAATCCCGTGCCATCATTTTTTGTGGTAAAATAAGGGTCAAATACTCTCGCTAAATTCGACTCCGCCACACCCGATCCTGTATCCTCTATAACAACGGCTATAGTATCGCCCCTTCTAATTGAGCTTACAGTTAGAATTCCGCCATTGGCCATAGCCTGGATGCCATTGAGAAACAGGTTCAAAAAAACCTGGTTCAGTTTATCTTCATCGACCATGATTTCAGGTAATCCTTCTGCAAGGTGTGAATCGAGAGATATCCCCTGAGCCTGGATGTCCATTGCGACAAGCTGAATAGTTTTTTCAACAACAACATTAATATTTAAATTTATCTTATTGAGTTTAGCAGGTTTTGCATAATCGAG
>DEIL01000213.1:976-7802 GCA_002352445.1 Desulfobulbaceae bacterium UBA2775 | reverse complement strand
GGCGAACCTGATAACCTGAAATGGTGGTGGAAAATATTTTGGGCCGCAGGTGAATCCTGGACGCTCTCTTCTGAGTATTGGGAGGGTGTTAACTGGGGCTTGTATTCCGGTGATGATGAGTCAATGAAAACAGTTGTAGGCAGAATTGTCGATAACATGAGAAGACTTAATTGCCAGGTGCTCCTTCTCCCTGAATGAGGCCATGCCTACTACGCAACCCGGGCCGGGTTGAACAGATGGTATCCTGAAGTATTTAATGAATTCAGCATCGTAACTCTATTTGATCTTCTCCTTAAGTACATCGAAAATGGTGATATTCAGCTCAATCAATCTATTCATACTATGGCGACCGGTTACCATGATCCATGTAACTACGGGAGAAAGTCTTTAAAAACATTTGGCCAGGCATACTTTGAGGAAGGTCGCGCAGTTACAAAGGCCTGTTGCAATGATGTGAGAGAACTCAACCCCAATAGAAACGGTGCATACTGCTGCGGTGCCGGCGGTGGTGCCTGGGCTAACCCCTATTCTGATGAGAGGGTGTACCATGGTCGCATCAAGGCGCGACAGATAGTGGAATCAGGAGCTGAATTGATAATTGCTCCATGTCAGAATTGCCGCGATCAGATCATGAAATCTCTTGTCCATGAATATGATCTCGGGGTAGATGTAAAATATATTTTGGAACTCGTTGCCGATTCACTGATCCTTGGTGAAAAAGCATTAGTACCTCACTCCTGAGAGTCTGCAAAAAAACAAGAAATAAGCACCCTTATGAAACCAGGTTATAAGACAGCGGATACTGAGTTTTGAATTGAAAGGAGACATCTGTCATGGTTGACACAAAAAAAAATGGCTCGGTAATGATTGTTGGAGGTGGAATCGCAGGCATCCAGGCAGCCCTGGATCTTGCTGATTCAGGATATTACGTGTACCTGATGGAGAAATCCGGTGCTATTGGCGGTGCCATGGTCCAACTGGATAAGACATTCCCCACCAATGATTGCTCGATGTGAATTGTCGCACCAAAATTGGTTGAGTGCGGTCGGCACTTAAATATCAGATTGATGACTCTCAGTGAAATAACCACTATTGACGGTCTTGCCGGGAATTTCACTGTAACCGTAGAAGAAGCGCCACGCTATGTGGACCAGGAAAAATGCATTGCATGTGGGGACTGTACAGAAAAATGCCCGAAAGAAGTAGTCAATGAATTTGACGCCGAGACGGGAAAACGTAAAGCAGTCTATGTCAAATATCCTCAGGCGGTACCCCTGAAGTACCAGATCGATGCGGACACATGTATCCGGCTGCAGAAAACCGGAGCCTGTGGGGCCTGTGAAGAGGTTTGCGATGCAGGGGCGATAAATTTTGATGATGTCGGCAGAATACACGAAGTAAATGTGGGAGCCGTGGTGATGGCCCCCGGATTTGAAGTATTTGATCCTGCCGATTCCGGAGTATGGGGTTATGGTACTTTTCCAAATGTTATAACTTCGCTGCAGCTTGAAAGGTATCTTTCGGCCTCCGGGCCAACTGAAGGACAACTGGTACGGCCTTCAGACGGCAAGGTTGTCAATAAGGTTGCCTTCCTCCAGTGTATCGGTTCCCGGGATGAGAACCTGTGCGGAAACGGGTACTGTTCTTCGGTATGCTGTATGTATGCCATAAAGGAAGCGGTTACTGCTAAAGTCAATTCACCTGGCCTGCAGACATCCATCTTTTATATGGATATGCGGACCCATGGTAAAGAGTTTGACCAGTATATGGAGCGTGCCAGGGAAACCTCCAGTGTGCGGTTTGTCCGGTGTCGGGTAAACGGAGTGGAAACGGATGGGACCAGCGATGACCTGCGTCTGAGTTATGTCAATGAAGAAGGACGACAGGTTGAGGAACTCTTTGACATGGTTGTTCTTTCCGTTGGACTGCAGACCCCGAAACATGCTCTGGAGCTTGCTCACAATGCAGGTATTAAACTGACTGGTGATAATTTCGCTGCTACTACCGATTTTGCACCGGTGCAAACCTCACGGGAAGGAATCTTTACCTGTGGCAGTTTTTCCGGGCCGAAGAATATTCCACAGTCGGTTACTGGAGGCTCTGCAGCGGCGGCGGCAGTTTCAGATCTGCTGTCACCATCCCGTTTTGAGTTTTCCACGGATGTGAGTTTTCCCGATGAAAAAGATGTCTCAGTTGATCAACCGAGGGTCGGTGTTTTTGTCTGTCGGTGTGGTTCCAATATTGCCGGTGTCGTGGATGTTGAAGCTCTGGCGGAGTACAGTACACTGCTTCCGGAGGTTGTTTACGTAGAGAAAAATCTTTTCTCCTGTTCTCAGGATAGTCAGGACATGATCGAGGAGAGGATTCGGGAACAGAATCTAAACCGGATAGTGATTGCGGCCTGTAGTCCGAGAACCCATGAGCCACTATTTCGTAAAACGTTGAAAGCGGCAGGGTTGAATGAGTATCTCGTTGAGATGGCCAACATCAGAAACCAGAATTCCTGGGTTCATATTGCTGAGCCGGAGGCAGCAACATCAAAAGCGAAGGATCTTGTTCGTATGGCGGTGGCCAGGGTCATATGCAGTGACTCTCTCAAACCCATTTCCGTACCGGTCATGCAAAAGGGGTTGGTTATCGGTGGAGGTATTGCCGGTATGACTGCTGCGCTCAATATGGCAGAACAGGGGTTTGAGGTTCACCTGGTAGAGAGAACTGATATTCTCGGAGGGAATGCTCTCAATTTAAAGCATACCTGGTCAGGACAACATGTGCCCACTGAAGTTGGCAAACTTGTCGATAAGGTTGTCTGGAATGAAAAGATTGTCATCCATAAGGAGTTTGAAGTAACCGCAGCAGAAGGCTTTGTCGGTAATTTTAGATCCACCATTACAGGTAAAGACGGTTCTCAGAAAACTATCGAACATGGTGCAGGAATTGTAGCCACCGGTGCAGAGCAGTATATTCCGCAAGAGTACAACTATGAGTCGATTACCAGGGTAGTAACTTCGGTTCAATTCGATAAGCTCTATGAGCTGAATGAAGTTCATGTGAGAAAGGCGAAAAACTTCGTGTTTATTCAGTGCGTTGGCTCTCGTGAAGAAAATAACATGTACTGTTCGAAGGTCTGTTGTACCCACTCGGTTCAGTCGGCAATTGCTCTGAAGAAAGAGAATCCGAACCGCAATGTCTATATCCTCTACCGCGATATCCGAACCTATGGCCAGAGGGAAGCCTTGTATAAGCAGGCAAGAAAGCTTGGAGTGATTTTCATTAATTATGAACTCCATGGGAAACCGAATGTCGCTGAAAATGGACAGGTAATCAATGTTGAGATTTGGGATCATGTCCTTCATCGACTGTTGAGGCTGGAGGCGGATATGGTTATACTCGCCATTGCTGTCCGGCCTAATGGCGATGCTTCGACCCTGAGTAAATTATACAAGCTTCCTGTGGACGGTGACGGTTTTTTCCAGGAGGCGCATAGCAAGATCAGGCCGGTTGATTTTTCAGTGGATGGGATGTTTGTTGCAGGTCTGGCCCATTACCCCAAACCGATTGAAGAATCTGTTGCCCAGGCGCTGGCGGCATCTTCGAGGGCTGTCACCATTCTATCTAAAACGAAAGTTTCTCTGGATGGTGTAAAGGCTATTGTGGATGAAGAATATTGTGATGGTTGCGCCCTCTGTGTTGATGTCTGTCCATACGATGCTATTACCCTTGTGGACAGAGTTGCTGATGACCCTGATGGGGGTAAACTTATCCGGGTGAATCAAGCCCAATGTAAAGGGTGCGGAATATGTCAGGGGAGTTGTCCAAAGAGAGGTGTCAACATAGCCGGTTTTACAATGAAGCAGATCAGTGCCCAGATCAGTGCGGCCCTGGCAGTCTGATCTCCAGTTCCCGGTTGGGGACTAAGGTTAAGGAGGATGTACAATGAGTTTTGAGCCGAAAATTATCGCATTCTGTTGCAATTGGTGCTCCTATGCTGCAGCTGATCTCGCGGGGATTCACAGGATGCAGTACCCTCACAATGTGAGAATAATTCGGCTTATGTGCTCGGGCATGGTTCATCCTGAGTTTGTCATGGATGCCTTATCACAGGGTGCCGACGGGGTCATGGTGCTCGGCTGTCACCTGGGTGAATGTCATTACAGGGATGGTAATTACAGAGCGATGGATCGCTCCGATATGGTGGCTGAGCTGTTGGAAGATTTTGGTTACGAACAGGAGAGATTCAGCTTAACATGGGTATCATCTCAGGAGCCTGATAAATTTGTTAAAGCGGTTACCGAGATGACTGCAAGCATCAAAGAACTGGGCCCTGTAAACGGTGAACAGGCCGAAGTTGTTTAATGAAGGGAGGAGATATGGGTGTAACTACTGCTTTGGAGTG
Organism: Desulfobulbaceae bacterium UBA2775; assembly: GCA_002352445.1. Classification (GTDB taxonomy): domain Bacteria; phylum Desulfobacterota; class Desulfobulbia; order Desulfobulbales; family Desulfocapsaceae; genus Desulfomarina. The sequence continues at coordinate 3,406 of DEIL01000213.1, read as the reverse complement.
GTTGGGATCCTGCTCGGGGTGCGAAATAGCGATCTTGAATATCGGTGAAGATCTCGTCTCACTTATTACCGAAACCCTGAATATTGTTCATGCTCCGATCCTGATGGATCATAAATATTTTGGTCAGTGCGGTGAAGGGGTGACCCTGGAAATTCCCGAGGCTGTTGTCGGTATTGTGACGGGAGGCGTGAACAACCGTGAACATCTTGAGGTGCTGCAGGAGATGCGAAAAAAATGCAAGGTGCTGCTTGCTCTTGGTACCTGTGCAACCCACGGAGGTATTCCTGCCCTGATGAATGGCCAGGATCAGCTGGAGAGCTGGGAAGGCATCTTCAGCACAGTCTCCACCGATCCCGGTGCCGAAATTCCAAACGTGGAGGTTCCCCCACCGCTTGATCGTGTCTATGCATGTGATGAAAAGGTGAAAATTGATATGCAGCTTCCCGGCTGTCCGCCAAATCCCGAACTTATTGGTGAGGTGATAGTTGCCCTCGCAGAAGGAAGGGTTCCGGTGCTGCCCGGCAAAAGTGTATGTGACACATGTCCCACAAAAAGAGAAGGAAAGGGGATGGTGGATAAGGTGAAGCGTTTTATAAACAATGTTGAGTTTAAGCCGGGTACCCCCATTGATGAGATGCGTTGCCTGCTCGAACAGGGTTATATGTGCATGGGGCCTGTGACCGTTGCCGGGTGTGCTAAACGAGGCGGGCCAAGTTGCATCAGCGCCAGGGTTCCCTGCCGGGGGTGTTTCGGTCCTGTACGCCGGGATGGCAATCAATTGCTGGATATGATGAATGGTCTGGTGAGTAACGGTCTCGATTTTAAGTCGGTTGTTGATCGTCGCTCGGTCCTGAGGTTCTCGGGGGCGCACGGAAGACTGCGACCTGTGAAAAAGCGCGTTGCAAGGGGAAAAGTTAAATGAAAAAAGTCCTCAACATTGCACCGGTTTCCCGTATTGAAGGGCATGCGAAAATAGCCATCCACCTGGATGATGATGGTAATGTGGAAAACACGTTTCTGCACATTCAGTCTCTTCGCGGCTTTGAGAAATTTATCGAGGGAAGGCCGGCTGAAGAAGTACCCCGTATCGTCAACCGTATCTGCGGTATCTGTCCATGGATGCATCATCTTGCTTCAAATAAGGCTGTTGATGGTGCCTTCGGAGTGACCCCGACACCTACAGGCCATAAGCTCCGTGAAATGTGTCAGGTGATGGCCCATATAAATGACAAGATCCTGCACTTTTTCTTTCTTGCCGCCCCTGATTTTGTGCTTGGACCTGATGCTGATTACTCAGTGCGAAATATTATGGGTATGGTAAAAGCGGCTCCTGAACTTGCTAAGCAGGTTGTTAAAATGCGGCAGCTCGGTCAGATGATGCTTGATAAGTTTGCCGGTAAAGCAATCCACCCGGTTGCCGGTGTAGTTGGTGGCTTTGCCAAGCCTATGGCGGAAGAGGAGAGAAAGGAATTACTTCAGGGGACACAAACATTACTGGATTTTGGTTGTTATGCTCTCGATTTTGCGATTAATAATGTCTTTGCAAAATATATGGATATTATTGGTGATCTCGGGGCGATCAAGACCGGTTTTTTAGGGATGGTCGATCGTGAAGATGGTTCCCTTCGTCTTTATGACGGTAAACTGAGACTGATGAAGAGTGACGGTAGTTTTGTTGATTTCGAGGGGAATGAGTATATCGATTACATCGGTGAACATGTCGAGCCCTGGGCCTACTCGAAAATGGTCTACGCAAAATCATGGAACGAAGGTTTTGATATGGCTTTGACAGAGCCAAAAGGTATATACCGTGTCAACACTCTTGCCAGAATCAACGTCTGTGATAAAATTTCTACCCCCAAAGCCCAGGCTGCATTGGAAACTTTTCGAAACTCGTTTGGTCGTCCAGCCCAGCAGACCCTTCTTTATCACTATGCCAGACTGATTGAGCTTATCTATAGTTGCGAACGTACGATTGAACTTCTTGAATGGGAAGGTATTACCGGCCAGAATGTGAGAGCAAAGGTTGAGCCGAAAGCAGGAAGAGGGGTGGGAGTGGTTGAGGCGCCGAGGGGCACACTTATCCATGATTATACCACCGATGAAAATGGATGTATTTCCGGTGCAAATCTTATTGTTGGAACTACCCACAATATTGCCCCGATGAATATGAGTGTAAAGCAGGCTGCATCGACTTTTATAAAGGATGGTGTCTATAGCGAAGGTGTACTGAATCAGGTGGAAATGGCTGTCAGAGCTTATGATCCCTGAATGTCCTGCGCAACTCACCGCCTGGACGGCGGTGTCCCCGTGTTGATAAGTATTGTTAATCGTCAGGGCGAAGAGATTGACAGGATTACCAGTTGATGGCGTCGTAAAAAGTCCGATCCGGAGTCTCGCAGGCTCGCTTACCTGTATATCGAACTTTTT
>DEIL01000213.1:0-942 GCA_002352445.1 Desulfobulbaceae bacterium UBA2775 | reverse complement strand
AGTGACCTTTTTACGAGTTCATCAGTTAACTGATGTCTCATTTCATTAAAAAGTAAGATGATGTATATTGTTTCATGACCAGAAAAAAAAGATTACAGGTGCGTGCTGAAAATCCCTGTGGTGCATGCGGTAAGCTGGATCATATGACTGTTGATGAACTCAAAGACCGAGCCGTCGGGGATGAGTTTAACGGTATTTGTCCGGCCTGTGGGCAATTTCATCTGACTCATGCTGAAATAGAGAAAATAGAGAAAGAGAAAGTCACCGAGTCTGAAAGCTACAAGGCTATGAAAAATGATGCTGAGGCGACAGAGTAGGTTTGTAGACAAACAGGATGGATCTAGAAAAAATGGTGATAGATGTGGATCGTAAAACTACGCTGCTGAAAGAACTACATGATCTAGTAGATCGCCCCATTCGGTTGATGGTTGTCTGCGGAACACAGAACCGGGCTATTTTGCGGTACGGTATGAGAAAGCAGCTGCCCGATTATCTTGATCTTGTTGCCGGCCCCGGATGCAGCGTGTGCGTCATGCCTGCCGGGCATATAGATGCCTTTGTAAAGGTTGCTGTTCAGCGCGATGTGATTATTGCCGCTTGTGATGACCTGATCAGGGTGTCGGGGAGTACCGAATCCCTTGAATCTGTCATGCAAAAGGGTGCCAATGTTGAGATGATAATATCTCCCATGGATGCTCTTGATATTGCTCGTCGCCAACCGGGCAAAATTGTGGTCTACCCAGCGGTAGGTTTTGAGGCGACAGCACCAGGTGTTGCAGAAACCATTCTTGAAGCAGCACGTCTTGGTATAGAGAATTTCTGTGTAATTCCTTCCATCAGACTGTTGCCCCCGACAATTGACCTGCTTATGCATGATCCCGATCTCAATATCCGGGGATTACTTTGCTCGGATCATATCAATACCATTTCCGATGCCCGTGC
>DEIL01000139.1 GCA_002352445.1 Desulfobulbaceae bacterium UBA2775 | reverse complement strand
AACGTACTGAGAAAATGCTGACTTTTTAAGATTTTATAAGGTGTTACCTTTGCTGATGAAATCGAATTACTCAAACCTCTTGGTTTTAGTGACTACGTACATCTGCAGAAAAATTCTTACGCTGTTTTGTCTGACAGCGGCACCATCAATGAGGAGTCTTCTATTCTTAATTTCCCGGCATTAAATATCCGTGAACCCCAATAAACGACCGGAGGGTATGGAGAAGTAGAATCAATCATTCCGATATAGAATCTGCGAGCACCTTCATTGTATGGGTTGAAGAATAATTTGCCCTTAACAATGAAAATATTACCCTGACCGCATCACTCATCTTATCGTGTACAGGCAGCGTAAAGGCCACCTTGATAACCGTGGGACTACTAAAACAACGGGTAGAATAATCCTGATTTATCCAAAAACGGAGATAGCGGGCTTTTACTTTTCCAGGATGTATTTTTTCTAAAAACGATGCGGGCGGTGTGATTTCAGTCAATATCTTAAGCCACTCCAGGGTAATCCATGCCGCTGTACATAATCCAGTTTGATTCAGCCAGGAATAGACCTTGTCCCAATCCGGCCGCCGCTGCTCAATCCAGTGTACCAGATCGACCACCCTCATCAATGATGAATTGGGTGAGTTTAAATACTTTGTAAACACCGGGTGAACCAGCATGATAAACAGGGTCGCTTCATCATTCAACCCCCAGTATCCTGAAAACTCCTCCCTTGTGGCAAGGAGTTCATTCGTCATATCTTTACGCATCCTTCCCGGCCGCATAATATGCCAATGCAGATCAATTGAAACGTGGCCATCTGTCAATGTCGCCTCATGACTGATATTCTCAGCTAACGGCTGGAAGCTGTAACCCGCAGATACAAGTGCTTTAATGGCTGCTTCCTGATCACCCTTTGAAACAAGAATGTCAATATCACAGGCTGGGCGAACAGCCGGGATGCTATAAACGAGCTCTCTTATATGTGCTCCTTTAAAAACAGCATAGGGTATGGATTCTGTCTTGAAAATATCCCCTGTTTTTTTAAGCGTATGCTGCTGCCGAAGATATTGTGCCGTGGCTGTTAATCTTGCCTCCTTCACCTTGTCTGCAAAACTCGTTGAAAAGAGTGTCGATCCATCCTCCTTCAATGCTTCATGCCAGAAAGACCCAAGATCCTGCTGCAGAATGAAATTGACTAACTGTTCTTCATCTGTTGCCGCCACGGCAGAACCGACTGTATCGAATGGTTGTTGTCGATTTTTCGACACGAGTGGAAGCAGTGCCAGTCGGTGCAGCCTGTAGGGGTCAGGATTAGTCATTGATATTCGCCCTGTCCACACTGCTCAGAACCGCTTTGACGGATGCTATTATAATATCTGTATCAACCGCAACTCCCCACTTTACCGTTCCATCAGGATATTCAATTTCAATATAGGCCGCTGCGCTGGCACTTGATCCGCCATCCAATGCATGCTCGTGGTAGTTGCGCAGACGAAAATTCCCTGTAACGTCGGTTTTCAGCGCTGTACAGAATGCATCAAGAGGCCCGTTACCTGTAGCGGAAATAGTCTTTTCCTCACCATTAACCAATAGTGTAGCCTCCACATCAGCAAAGGATTCATTTTCATCACCTGCAATATGTCTTTTGTTCACATGAAAAGTTTTGAGTTCATATGGAGCTACGGGTGTCAGGTATTCATCACAAAAAGTCTGATAGATTTCATCATGGGCCAGTTCCCTGCCTTCTTTGTCCGTTACAGTCTGAATAATGCGGCCGAATTCCGGATGCATCGACTTGGGCATCTTAAATCCATATTCCTTACCCATAATATAGGCAACTCCGCCCTTGCCTGACTGGCTGTTAATACGGATTACAGACTCATATGTCCTGCCCACATCCGAGGGGTCTATCGGCAGGTAGGGAACCTCCCACAGGTTACCCTTCCCTGCATCATACTGATCTATTCCTTTATTAATGGCGTCCTGGTGTGAACCGGAAAAAGCGGTATAGACCAGCTCCCCCGCGTAGGGCAGTCGCGGGTGAACGGTTAAGCGGGTTACACGCTCATAGGTATTAATCAATCTGTTTATATTATCAAATTCAAGCTCCGGCTCTACCCCTTGAGTAAACATGTTCAGCGCAAGGGTTATGATATCCACGTTGCCGGTGCGTTCGCCGTTGCCAAAAAGAGTTCCCTCCACCCGATCCCCTCCCGCCATAAGAGCAAGTTCGGTTGCTGCCACGGCACATCCCCTGTCGTTATGGGTATGCAGACTTATTATGACGGAGTCCCGGTCAGAAACATTTTTGCAAAACCACTCTATCTGGTCTGCATAAATATTGGGGCTCGACATCTCCACCGTTGCAGGCAGGTTAATAATCATCTTATTTTCAGGGGTCGGCTGCCAGATATCTTTTACCGCCTCACATATTTCGAGAGCAAAGTCCAGCTCGGTTCCCGTAAAGCTTTCCGGAGAATACTCATATTTAAATTTTGTTTCCGGAGCCTTGTCCGCCTCTTCTTTGATGAGTTTGGCACCAAAAACCGCAAGATCTATGATCTCTTTTTGACTCATCTGAAACACCGTTCGGCGCTGCAGTGTTGATGTGGAATTATAGAGATGCATGATAACCTCCCCGGCACCTTTAACCGACTCGAAGGTCTTCTTAATCAGGCTCTCACGCGCAGGGGTCAGTACTTGGATCAGGACATCTTCAGGGATGAGGTCTTTTTCAATCAGGGTTCTGGTAAACTCATACTCAACCTCGGATGCTGATGGAAACCCTACTTCTATTTCTTTAAAGCCGACCCCCAGCAGCAGCCGGTACATCTCCAGTTTCTTTTCATGACTCATCGGCTGGATCAGCGCCTGGTTGCCATCACGAAGATCGACACTGCACCATGTGGGAGCCTTATCAATTACTTTTGAAGGCCAGGTGCGATCCGGCAGATCAACAGGCGGATATGAACGATATTTTTTTACTAATTCCGGCTTCATGCTATCTCCTGAAGGTTTTCACTGCATTAAAAACAAAAAAAGGGGGCCGCAGTTTGTTCAACCGCGGCCCCCTCAAGTTTAGTAAGGTCTAAAATATTAAACCATACCTCCCCCGTCAGCCACGGCCTTAATAAGTAGTAGACCCAGTAGTAGAGAGAGGAGACTATTTTTCATTACGATTTTACTCTTTTCTAGAAATTTATGGTCAATAGCGTCGTAAAAACTCGCTGACATATCTGCCAATGTAAACACCGGTGAATGCCTTTGTCAAGCGAGTTCTGATCAAGATTCCTTTCAATTTCAACCCCTGGACATAGAAATGTCCTGATCTCTTGTTTCTTCCCGCCTTGCAGGTTGACATATAAGGTTTTCACATATATAGTTTTCAGATTCAACAAAATTTGTGACCTTTCCTGATGTTCTTCACTTATTTTGGAATTTTCAAATTTTTCATGAAGGAATAGATTAATGGGGAAAATTACCGGCTCCCAGGCAATAGTCAGATGCCTTGAAGAAGAAGGCGTAAAAACAATATTCGGATATCCGGGAGGTGCTGTCCTTGACCTTTTCGATGCCATAGACCAATCGGATTTTGTTAATGTGCTTGTTCGACATGAACAGGGTGCAGTCCACGCGGCCGATGGCCTGGCCAGGGTTACCGGGGAAGTCGGTGTGGCTATCCTTACTTCAGGACCCGGTGCAACCAACGGAGTCACCGGGATTGCAACAGCCCATATGGACTCAATTCCCCTTGTTGTGCTCACCGGACAGGTGCCCAGGCCTCTTATCGGCAACGATGCGTTTCAAGAGGTGGATATAGTCGGTATTACCAGACCCTGTACAAAACATAATTACCTGGTAAGTGAACTCGATGATCTGGTTCCAGTCATAAGAGAGGCTTTCCATATTGCCCGTTCAGGACGTCCCGGACCGGTTCTGGTCGATCTGCCTAAAGATCTGGTTGCCAGCATGCTCACTTACCCTGAAAAGAAGCCTATTGAGATGGTGAGCTACCAGCCCACATATCAACCCCACTCCCGGCAGATTGAAAAAGCGTGCAGACTGATAATGAAGGCAAAAAAACCGGTTCTCTATGTGGGCGGCGGCGTCATTTTGTCTGATGCCGACAAAGAACTGACCGAGCTTGCCAAGAAACTTGATATTCCCGTCACCATGACGCTTATGGGACTGGGTGCATTCCCCGGGAACCATGAGTTATCAATGGGAATGCTGGGTATGCATGGCACTTACACGGCAAACATGGCCGTCTCTGAATGTGATCTGCTTATCTCTGTCGGGGCCCGATTCGATGATCGTGTAACCGGGAAACTTGATGATTTCGCGACAAAGGCAAAAATTATTCACGTTGATATTGACCCTACTTCAATCAGTAAAAATGTTAAGGTTGACATTCCCATCGTTGCAGATTGTAAAATCGCCCTCACAGCCATGAACAGCTGGTTCGATGCGGAGTCCAACTTCAGTCTCAAAGAAGAAGCTGCCCGCCATGCGCCCTGGTTTAAATTAATCAGAGAGTGGACTGAAAAACACCCGCTCTCTTATGAAGAAGCCGGGGACATCATCAAGCCCCAGTATGTTATAGAACAATTTGATAAACTTACCGGCGGTAATGCCATAATAACAACTGAGGTTGGACAAAACCAGATGTGGGCGGCTCAGTTTTACAGATTTAACCAGCCCCGCCATTTTGTAACCTCCGGTGGGTTGGGCACCA
>DEIL01000105.1:1807-2967 GCA_002352445.1 Desulfobulbaceae bacterium UBA2775 | reverse complement strand
TCATGGTATATGGCGCACCCTTCAGCGGTTACAAAAGGACAGACTGCGTTTTCCTGAAGCATTTTTATGGAGAGGATGGGAAAGCCGGACTCGGGGTCCGGCCGATAGACCACGTACCGGGCAAGGAAATCATCGGAATGAATGTTAAGATTACTTTTGATCCTCAGGATGTCATAGGGGGTCAGGGGCAGGTGTTTGTTGCGGCAACAGGTGTTGAAACAGGAAAGTTCACTGTGACACGAGAAATGGAACGTATCCGTTTGTTTCAACCGGTCTTTTTCAGGTGGCGGAGATTCTAAGAACATTGCTATTCCTTTTTTGCAATTTCTCGAATATGATGATGAATAGATTCGGGTAATCTCAAACTTAAAGCTCCCATTTTATTTCCTCTGTTCATATTGACTCACCACCGGCACAAAAAGCCTGCGTGATGTCTAATGGATTTCATGCTTGACATAACGGCCCTAGAGTGTGTATTTATACACATATGAATAGCAGGGCAGTGATCAAAATGATCAAAAAAGACGGATGGTACAAGGTTGACCAAGAGGGCTCCCATGTTCAGTTTCGGCATCCCATGAAAAAGGGGAGGGTAACGGTTCCTCATCCCGAAAAGGACATACCCACTGGGACGATCAAAAGTATTGAGTACCAATCCGGCATCAAGTTTACTTAGTTCCGGAGGTTAGTATGGCTAGTTATATTGCTGTTGTTCACAAAGACCCGAAAAGCGACTACGGTGTTTCGTTCCCGGATTTTCCCGGATGCATCACCGCTGGAAGCACCATTGACGAGGCAAAAGATATGGCCCAACAGGTACTCCCCTTTCATATCAAAGGGATGCTCCGGGATGGCGAAACCACTCCCAAACCTTCTGCCCTCGAAGACATAATGGATGATCCTGACTATGCTGATGCCACAGCATTTATGGTAGTGCATATTCCGGATGTGAGGCCCAAGACCATGAGGGTCAATATCACTGTCCCGGAAGATACTCTGAGACAGATCGACATTATGGCAAAAAAGCGGGGCATGTCCCGTTCCTCGTTTCTTGTCCACTCCGCCCAAAATGCCTAGTAGCGTAAACAGGAAGCGTTGTTCCTTGCCCCCGTTGCCCTTACGGCCAAAAATATCAGCCGACATCTATCCTGACACAGGGG
>DEIL01000105.1:0-1738 GCA_002352445.1 Desulfobulbaceae bacterium UBA2775 | reverse complement strand
TTATTGGTTCACGATCAGCTACCTTACTTAACATAGTTGTAATATGCTTTATATTGGCCTTATCAGCCCTTTTCTGTAAATACTCCTGAGTCATAATCGCAGATATCTTCTCCGTTATTGCTGAAGATATCAATTGATTAATAGATACACCTTCAGCTTTTGCAATTTCTCGAATATGACGATGAATGGATTCGGGCAATCTCAGACTTAAAGCTCCCATTTTATTTCCTCCAGCAATTGTTTCGGGCTAATAATTTTCACCCCGAACTGCTCAACGCCTTTAAAGTCTTTAACATTAAAAGTGGTTATATTATTTACCTGAGAAGCAACGGCTAATTCGAGAACATGATCATCTTTCGGGTCGGATAAGAATGGCCGCCAAAGGTAATGAATTTTCTGAAAAGAACTCAATTTACACAGATTGTCCAAAAAAGAATCAATAGCCTCATGGCTGAACCCCAGTTGCTTGCTGCTTCTTTTGAGAACATCCTCATATTCGAATAACAATGCGACCGAAAGAATTGGGCTTATCTTTCCTGCTATTGTAGCCCGTAATATTTGATAAGATGCTCCACGGGATGAGTACAGACCTGCAAAAATAATATTGGTATCCAAGATTGCTTGAATAATAACCACCACCTCCTGATTGGTATTATATACGGTATTATGGAAGGCGTCAAGAATCAAAATGTTTCATCAACGAGCGTCTTGGATAAGCTGCTGAAAAAGCGTATAAAAACATGGCTATTGCTTCTATTCGACATTCACTTCCACAAAATCCAGCCAGGTGGCATCAACTTCTCCATCCATATTGCCATCAACGGCAAAGTAGAAGATATAATTGCCTACGGGAAGGACCGTATCCAGCACGTTGAATGAGGGTGTAAGCTCATAAAGGGGCGTCTGCGAACAGACATGGATACCGTATCGCCAACCCTCGGAATAAAGTGGACCCCTTGGAAACAGTATTTTTCCCTCATATCACCCCCCCTATAATACGAATTTGTAAAGCTCACAGCGATTATAAACGGATGGGGGTATTTTTGCACGACATTTCCCGCAATGCAGTGAAGGTTGAAATTTGGAAAAACCTAAAGTCTGCCATTTTTTAATAACAGGGGCGTTACCAAATTTCAAATCCAAATCGATTCTACTTGAATTTTAAGGGATAGTCATATATGGATTCGGTATAAACCATTTTTTGAGGATTACTACCCAATATGAAGCAGCGCATCCGCACGGCCTTGAAAGTTCTCGCTAACCCAAAAAGGTGGACCATTTATCCCATAAAATCCCATTTGACCCATCATGAAGAGACAGACGCCGATCTTCCTGCCGCCCCTTTGTTTACTGTGGAGCGCTTGAATGAATCCATTCGAAGAACCAGAGATCGTTTCCTGAATATCCAGAACGAAAAAGGATACTGGGTGTTTGATCTGGAGGCGGACGCAACCATTTCGTCGGAATACATTTTGCTGCAGAGATTTCTAGGGCGAGAAATCCCTGGGGATCTCAAGATGCGGTTCGCTAATTACCTGCGCAACCGACAGCTTGATAGTGGCGGGTGGCCCTTGTATTACGAGGGTGAGGCCAATGTCAGCACTTCGGTTAAAGCCTATTTTGCTTTGAAGCAATTGGGAGATTCTCCCGATGTCCCCCATATGGTCAGGGCCAGGGCCTATGTGCTGGCGCAGGGAGGCGCCGCACAAACCAATGTGTTTACCCGCATTATGTTGGC
>DEIL01000280.1:8077-8367 GCA_002352445.1 Desulfobulbaceae bacterium UBA2775 | reverse complement strand
GTGGTGACCATGAAATTGCCTTTGAGAAATGCGATATAGATATCACCACATTCAAAATAAAAATTTCTGTTTTTTTGATGCCAGATATTCCAGCCAAATTCAGGATCTGTGTATTCCAGCCCTTCATCTGATACAGGAATTACGTCGCTGATGATACATTCTGCACCTGTATGTTTTTGAAATTCGAGTAAACGTTCGAAACGGTTTAAAGTAAAAATATCATCAGAATTAAGAATGGCAATATACTTTCCTTTTGCCAGCCCCAATCCCCTGTTTATTGTATTGTAGGC
>DEIL01000280.1:5536-7992 GCA_002352445.1 Desulfobulbaceae bacterium UBA2775 | reverse complement strand
TCGGTGGAACCATCATCTATAACAATAAGTTCAAGATCGTCCACAGTTTGCTGCAGTACACTATCCACCGCTGCACCGATAAACTTTTCGTGATTATAAGCAGGAATTATAACTGAAATAAGAGGACGATCACGACTCTCCATCACTTTTAATAGCTCCCAATATGTTACTCAAGCGGGCTTTGCCCGCAACCGAGGTTAATAGGCTGTAGGCTGAAGGCTTTTAGGAAAAGAAAAATATCAAAACAACCTCCCCTAACAGCCTTCAGCCTAAACAGCCTATCACTTTAACATCAATAAACTTGATCAAATTTCCTTGTTTTTTATGACAGGGTTTCGGCAGTAAGCTACTAACCCGACTAGCCGAAAAACTTTCAGTCTCACTGGATAAGTACCTTGAAAGTAAATGGAACAGCATAATTTCAAAATATACTCCTTGGTTTCTTGTTTTTTATGACAGAAGTTCAGGAGTAAGATACTGATATTCACAACTAGTTTTGCAACGATCATTTTTCGGCCAGGGTCTGCCGATCAAGCAGGCTTATCACCTTGCCATTGACCTTTATTAAACCTTCTTCACTCATCTTGCCGAAAATTCGTGAAAGTGTTTCAGGGATTGTCCCTAAAAGGCTCGCCAGTTGACCCTTAGAAATCTCAAGAGTAACTTCATCTCCCCCATCTTGCTCTTCACTGAGATATATCAGATAGTTTGCCAGCCTGGCAGGAACCTCTTTTAAAGACAGATTTTCAATCTGTGTGGCAAACCGGCGTAACCGTAAAGAGAGAACAGCAAGCATATTAAGAGCAATGGCCGGTTTTGTCTCAACAAGTTGAATAAATCGCGTCCGGGGAAAAAAGAGTGTTTTGGTTTTAACCAGGGCTTCAGCAGTGGCAGGAAACGGCCAGCCATGGAATACAGGTACTTCTCCAAAAGGCTCACCCTGGCCAAAGATATGGAGAATATGTTCCTTTCCCATCGGAGATAGCTTAAATATTTTTATTTTTCCCTCTCCAACCATATAAAAGCCGTTTCCCTCATCTCCTTCAAAAAAAATAGTTTCTCCACGGGAATATGTCTTCTCAATCACAATATCTGTTAACTCATCAAGATGATCAGAGGGCAACCCCTCGAAAAGCAAACTCATCCCCAGTATCTTTTTTTTGTCCATGGAATTAATCTCATTTTTTTGTAAAATGCAGGATAAATTTACACCTTGATTATCATCTCAAAATTTTCTGTCGAAATTGTATACTAAAAGGAAGATTATTCATATAGATATGGATGCTTTTTTTGCATCTGTTGAGCAAAAAGACAACTCCGAGTTCAAAGGAAAGCCCTTGATAGTTGGCGGCAGTCCCCAGAGTAGAGGTGTTGTAGCGGCCTGCTCATATGAGGCACGCCGTTTTGGTATTCATTCAGCAATGGTTTGTGCAAAAGCTGCCCAGTTATGCCCGGAAGCGATATTTGTTCGTCCCCGAATGCAGAGGTACAAAGAAGTCTCCTTAAAAATCATGTCAATTTTCCGCAAATATACACCCCTCGTTGAGCCGCTTTCCCTTGACGAAGCATTTCTCGACGTCACCATAAACAGTCAAAACAATCCTTCTGCCACCATCCTGGCCGAAAAAATCTGTAAACAGATCGTTAGTGAACTGGGCCTTACTGCTTCCGCCGGGGTATCCTTTAACAAATTTCTTGCAAAAATAGCTTCCGACTTAAATAAGCCTAACGGCATCAGTACAATTCCCCCGGATCAGGCGATAGAATTTCTTTCCACCCTGCCAATAGGCAAATTTTTTGGAGTGGGCAAGGTTACAGAAAAAAAGATGAAGCAACTTGGTATAGAAAACGGCCTTGACCTTCGCCGGTGGGACGAAGAAAAACTGATTTTACATTTTGGTAAAAGTGGATCTTTTTTATTCAATATTGTGCAGGGAATTGACCACAGAGCCGTCCAGCCTCACAGAGTCAGAAAATCAATCGGTAATGAAACTACTCTGAAGTTTGACAGTGACAACCGGGAGCAGATAGAGACCATCCTCTCTGACCTCTCACTGCAGATTGAACATTCACTGGCGAAATTAAAAACAAATGGCTACACAATAACACTGAAGGTGCGTTACTCTGATTTCACCACAGTAACACGATCCAGGACTCTGAGAAGTCCTATTTCCTGCAGCCGGGATATTCTCTTTCATCTTCCCCGCCTCCTTAACAGTACAGAAGCAGGGAGGAGAAAAGTACGGCTTCTCGGTATATCGATTTCAAACCTTACTGCTGAGAAAAGTATCCCAAGACAACTTCAGCTCCCCTTTCCATATTATTAGTTCTTCCTCATAAGGTTGTGCTCACCTTCCAATATGTTTATCATTAGCACTGATGGCGTCGTAAAAAGTCCGATCTCCTTCGTTGCAGGTTTTTCTCAGAACCTCAACATACCATATGTATTGTTGAGG
>DEIL01000280.1:0-5519 GCA_002352445.1 Desulfobulbaceae bacterium UBA2775 | reverse complement strand
CTGGATCCCAGAATGACCTTTTTACGAGTTCTTCAGCACTTACAATCGCAACTTATCCATTCATTCCAGGCAGAGATCAAATGAAAAGCCTCTTTTTTGCAATACTGACCATCTTCAGATATATCGGGAAATTTTTCAGGTTCATACGAAACAGTGTACTGAACTTGCTTCTACTCAGTATGGTCCTTTTACTGATTTTTGCCTTTTTGCCTGAAAAAAAATCAACCGTTTCACCCAACACCATTTTGAATTTGACCATCTCAGGAAATATTGTTGAAGAAAAGATGAGTCTTTCGGCCCTGGAAAAATTCTTTGGTTCTACCATGAATTCGGAAGCAGAACCTGAGACCCTGCTTCAGCAAATCATTGATACAATTGATACTGCTGCAGAGGATGAAAATATATCGGCCTTACGACTCGATCTTAGAAAACTGAAACATGGCGGATTGAATCAATTGCAGGTAATCGGCAAAGCAATTGAGCGATTCCGGGCAACGAATAAAAAAGTTATCGCAGCCGAAGACTATTTTACACAAACCCAGTACTACCTTGCCTCGTATGCTGACAACGTCATTATTAACCCGATGGGTGTCGTTGATATCCATGGTTTCGGCACCTACCGGCTCTATTTTAAAGAGGCTCTTGAGAAGTTGCAGGTCAATTATAATATTTTTAAGGTGGGCACTTATAAATCAGCTCTGGAACCTTTTACACGAAACAATATGTCAGCCGAGGATCGGCGACAAAACGAAGTCTGGCTTTCCGCACTATGGCAGATATATACAGATGATGTCAGCAGACAGCGTAAGCTTGAAAAGGATGCGATAGAGAAATATACAACGGATGTTGCAGCGCAGCTACTTTTAACAGATGGAGACGCTGCTGAACTTGCGCTCAAACTTGGTTTTATTGACCAGATCCTGACCCGTCAGCAACTTGCATCCTACCTTAAATCAATATCAGGTGATCAAAATAACGGAGCAGTTAATACCATTTCCTCCCATGATTATTTCAATCGAGTTAAGCAGTCCTATCAAAACGATAATCCCGACCTTGAAAAGGTAGGTATTATTATTGCTGAAGGCAATATTGTACCTGGAAAGCAGCCGGCAGGATTGATCGGCGGTGATTCCCTTGGAGAAATGATACGAAAGGCTCGGAAAGACAGCCAGGTAAAAGCTGTCGTTTTGCGTATCAATTCAGGCGGTGGTTCTGCCTTTGCCTCTGAGATCATCCGACAGGAACTCCTGGCATTGCAAAAAAGCGGTAAACCTCTTGTTGTTTCAATGGGGTCCGTTGCAGCGTCAGGAGGTTACTGGGTTGCCGCCAACGCCGATGAAATTTGGGCATCCCCTGCCACGATTACAGGGTCAATCGGGATTTTCGGAGCCATCCCAACTTTTGAAAAAACCCTTGCTTCCTTCGGAGTGTACAGTGACGGCATTGGCACAACGCCGTTGGCTTCGGGTCTTGACCTCACTCAACCTTTACCGGAACAGCTGCGATCAGCCATTCAGCAAAACGTTACCCATGGCTACAATCAATTTCTCAATATTGTCTCGGAAGGCCGTGAACTGGAAAGATCCCACGTGGAAGGTATTGCCCAGGGTCGTGTCTTTGATGGTCTTACAGCAAAATCTCTTGGTCTGGTTGATAAACTTGGTTCACTGAACGATGCTGTTGCAGCTGCAGCTAAACTGGCAACTCTTACAAATTTTGAACCGGTATATATACACAGAACAATGACGGTAAAAGATCAGTTTTTTCGATATCTGACCACACAGTTTATCAAAGTATCTGATATTGATGGTTTGAAAATAACAAATCCTGCAATTATGCGGTTTAAAAATTCAGTCTACTCCCGACTCGAGAATCTCCTTCAGATGGAAGACCCTCGAGGGATCTACGCATATTCATTTACTACCCTGGCCCTATAAAAACAAAAAGCAGAATCTTCAAAAGAAGATTCTGCCAAAGTTGAACGAGTAGATATGTTCTTCAGCAAACAGAAATAAGTTCTTATTTTGTGCCATTGAGAGTCAGATCAACCCATTCCCACGGCGCATCAATTATTTTAAACCCTATTTCAACCGATCCTTTTTCAGCACTTTTTTTCATCCAGCACGGTTTGGCAACCAGGCGGTAATACTTACCGTTTCCATTCAGAATTGTGGTATATGTGTGTTTTGAACTGGTAAACGAGTTGGAAACATTAATCATTTTAAAGCCGCCGGAAGAGATATTCTCTATCTCTCCGCCAACTACAGAAGTAGTATCGGCAATGTCAGCCATAAATCCGGAAACGTCTTTTCTACGACTCTTTCTTTTATTCTTACGCGAGAAATCGTCCCCGGGCCACCTCTTCTGCTGCACTTCTACTTGACTCATAGCTTCCACCTGTTTCTAAAATGAACTGCCATAAGCGTTCAGTTATCTCCCAGAAAACAGGATAACAGTATCCCATAAATTTCCAAGAAAGTCAAATATAATTGCGGTCTCCAGCCCAGGACTTCCCTGCCTCTCTAGCCCCCGAAATCCGAGATAAGTTCATAAATGACTACTCTCTTTCCGGTCTTACCAGAGCAGTTGCACACTTAGTGTTATTTAAATACTCTTTTGTAAGGATATTGATTTCTCTCTTTGAAATTGTGGAATAGTCATTAAGAATAGTTTGGGGCCATTTAAGTTGTTCAGGATACCTGGATGAAAGCGATATCACTGAGTAGAGCCAGTAATTGTTACTCATAAGACTATCATTGATAGAAGTCACCATCGGTTCCCTGGCTCTTTCCAGCTCTTCTTCTGTTACTCCCTCTATTCGCAATTCCTCTGCCAGATTCAAAATTTCTTTCAAAATTTTTTCTTCTTCACCCGGCTTTACTACCATTTTTGCAGCTAAATAACCGTACCCTTTATATGTTTTTGAGTTCGAGCTGTAAACTTCAGGAGAATACGTTGCTCCTAGTTTTTCTCTTATCACTTTCCTGAGTCTGTCCTCAAAAACAGCAGCCAGCAAATGGAAGCGACGCGTACGGGTGATGTTTCGAAAAT
Organism: Desulfobulbaceae bacterium UBA2775; assembly: GCA_002352445.1. Classification (GTDB taxonomy): domain Bacteria; phylum Desulfobacterota; class Desulfobulbia; order Desulfobulbales; family Desulfocapsaceae; genus Desulfomarina. The sequence goes on along the minus strand of DEIL01000280.1, from coordinate 2,468 downwards.
CCTCTGTTGGCCAAGAGACGAAAACAAGAGATTTTTCGATAGAAGTCTGCACATCAACTTCAATCTCTTGTCCATCAGGAAAAACAACAATGGACGGTTCAACTTGTTTATCTTTTTTCAGGTCGAGTCCTGAAAAATATTTTGTTATTCCTGCTACAACCTGCGCCCTCTTGAAGTCCCCAACCACCGATATTTCCAAACCGTTACCTGGGGTAATAGTTTTTACCCATTCAGAAAGGTGTTTGTAGTTGACAGAAGCAACATTATTCCAGGGAGGTAAACCAAAATGAGGGCTGCCTGATGCCAGGAAAGATTGAACCTTTAACGGCATTGCGCCCCCGATATCACGGCCAAGCATATTGTACATCTGCTCTTTATTGGTCATAACAGAATCAAACACATCTTCCCGGAACCCGGGGTCAAGGAGCAAGGTGTATAAGGCTTGTAAAAGCAGATCAAAATCCTTCTTGAGGCTGCTTCCCGTCCAAAGATAAGATGCTTCTCCTATCCTGAAATGCAAATCAACAGAACTACCGGTCAGCGCCGCATCAAAAGCGGACTTGGTCAGTGCCCCGGTTCCCGACTTATTTATAATACTCTCAGCAAGCATGGCCATGCCCGGCACCGGTTCTTGAAGCTTGCCCTGTCCAAAATTAACGCTGAGCAGCAGGCTATTTTTACTGAAGTCAGTGTTCTTAAGATTAAGAATCAAACCATTATCAAAAACAAGCCTTTCAATATCAAATTCGGTGGCAAGGTCCTGTTCCCTGTAACTGCTGACATTCTCCGGGAGCAAAAGGTAAGGAAAACTCTTTAAGGGATTTTCATCGTATGCAACAACCGGTTGTTGGACAGATGACTGAAAAACGCTTAAGATTTTGTTACCCGCTCTTTCTCCAAGTTGTACATCCCCCGTTACGGAAATTAACCGGCTGTCATGACCCCATATCTTACTGAATTCTCTGTTAATTTCATCTAAAGTGATTTTTTCCACCAATGGAGTGTATACCTCCTGTTCCTGTTCGGCTGATTGGTAGACACGGTTGGAGTTAATATGTCGAATAATTTTACGTGCTATATGGGTCGAATCTTCACTTTTTTCTTTTAGAACAGACGCATCGAGGTTAGCAATGATCTCTTTTTTAGCACGAGCCATCTCTTTTTCCGAGAATCCAAACGCTATCACTTGCTTAAGTGCATTATTGATAGAGGTAAGGCTTTTTTGCCAATTATCAGCATCAGTTTGAGCTGAAAATGATCCATAACCGATATGATCCGCAATATCTCCATAGTAGTAACTGGCTTGAGTGAATGGAACATCCGGTTTTTCTGATAGCTTTTGTAACCTGTATCGCATAATTTTTGTGCCGACATAACGGGTGAGTTCCTTTTTCTTCAAGGCAACAGAGTCATCTTCGGGCAATATATCCCATAGTGCCTCAACACCAATTTCCGTCTTACCAAGTTCAGGTTCATAGTGATAAAATGGTTCAGCACCTTTATGGGTAAGGGACCCAAATTCAGGACAGTCAGCCCGTGATCCTGCACCCCGTAGACCTGATAATGCGGATTTGATAAGGAGTTCTGCTTCGGAGGGAATTATATCGCCTACGATCACCAATACCATATTTTCCGGACGATACCAGGAATCATAGTAGGATTTGAGCAGCTGCCTGTCTGCTTTTTTTAGTACTTCTTCCAGTCCGATAACTCTGCGCTCGGGTAATCTCGTACCTCTGAAAGCAAAAGAAGTCGTAGCAACCCTGGTTCTGTATGACGCTGAATCCCTGGCTCTTTTTTCTGCTAAGATCACCCCTCTTTCACGGTCAATTTCAGATTCAAGCAATAATGCGCCTCTCGCATAATCCGCCATAACCTGAAGACCTTTTTCAATATCCTCTTTGGACCCGTCTGGTAAAATAAGATGGTACACGGTTTCATCATAACTTGTATGGGCATTAACATCGCTGCCAAACCCCATACCTATGGATTGAAAATAATCTACCAGGGTGCCTGGGGGGAAGTGGTTGGAACCGTTGAACATCATATGTTCGAGGAAATGTGCCAGACCGCGCTGCCTGTCCCCCTCTTGAAAAGAACCGGCCCGCACATCAAGATATATTGCAACCCTGTTTTTAGGCTTATTATTGGTTTTGACAATATACCGTAGTCCATTGGCAAGTTTCCCGCGGACAAGCTGCGGATCAGGTTCTATATCACTTACCTCATAGGGCCAGTGATTTGTAAAGCATGGGAGTTCTGCTAAGGATAGAGTTGGGGTGAACAACATGGGCAGCACTATCAAAACAACTGCCGACACTAGCTTAACGAAACAACGACACATATTATCAATCTTCAACATTGTTGCTCGATATCTTTTTGGGCACAAACGCCGCAACCAGGCCAACATTTGGTACTGAGATGATTATGCCCGACATAATCAATATTGATAAACTCGTAAAAAGGTC
>DEIL01000068.1 GCA_002352445.1 Desulfobulbaceae bacterium UBA2775 | reverse complement strand
GGCTGTTTCGAGACCATTTTCAGAGCTCATAGTGCTTTCTGAATTCGATAAAAGCACCGATATCTCACCATAATCGCTATAGAGAAACTTACGCAAAATATTTTCGTGTCGAATCTGTAAAAACCATTTTATCTGTATGCCCCAAAAAGTGTTCAATTTAAACAAACTCTCGCACTATCTGTATAGTGGAAATGGTAACCTAAATAATACTGCTGAATTTCATGGTTTTTTTAATCTTTCTTATGCAAAATTTCTATTTTTTATAGATTGACCAGTGAACCAGATAAGAATCCCAGGATAAAATAATTTCTTACAATCAAATGGTTACAGCTTAGTTTAGAATTTTTTGTTTTGAAAATGAAAACCAAAAGCAGTGACTTTCGGGCGGTTACTATTTCCTATATACAGATATGCTAGAAAAAGTACGACTTGGCATATACTGATATTTTATTAGATTTGAAATGCTTTTTCATAAATTATCAATAAAAACAATAAGATTAAATGTTTTACGAAAGTTGATCCGGTCCTATATCCCAAATTTAGCCGTCTTAAATTGCCTTCTTATGGCACTCATACAAACCTGGAAAAGTTTGATGTATATATCTTGCCTTTGGACTTTTGTCAGATGCTTCAACAAAGGTACCAGTGTACTATTTCTTTTGGAGGCTTGGAGGCACCACCTAATACTTTCATAGTCGCATGAATTACACACTGGGAGCAAATTTGTATGGTAGCTCAGATCCTTTTAAAATATCAACAATCAAAGCATCTTTCTCACACAACACAAAAAAGAGCAACATATATCCTGAAAGAATTCAAGGTCATTTACAAATCGAAGGATAGTAAAGAAGAGAAGGTCTTTGACGTTTTAGATTGCCGTGTCCAGATTAGGCCAAATGACGTCAATTCCCCAACATTTTCACTCCTTGAAGACCTATCTTAATCCGACCCATATTCCTGGAGAACCCAGAACTCCAATTCAGCATAATACCACATATGTGGTGCTTCCTTTTTCCTTGACGCACAAGGAGGATTTCGCTATAGTCCTTCCCATAAAAAGCAAGGCCTTATCAACCAACTCATCTGGTATTGGGGTTGTTTTCTGTGTTGTGACCTTAATTTGTGGGGCTCTTTTTCATAGCTAAGGAATTGCTTGTAAAATACATTCTTCCCGGCTGAATAACTGTTGTTCTTTTGCTTTCTTTTTTTCAATGGTCTCTTTCTCATTGTTTTATCTGTGGTCGAAGAGTATCTCGCTCGTATTATAGGGGAAGTCGCTGATAAGTAGCAGTTTGTTGTCGGGGAAAAGCATCTTTGAAGGAGTATAACTCCCTCCAACAGATTGGGTCTTGTCCCTCAAAGAGCCGGGATGAGCATGTCACAAAACTTCACAGATCTCAAATAGTTTTCAAAGAAGACAGACCTTGCCAAGACGCTTGCGGGCGATTTAGTGGGCCGATGAGGGTACTGGCCCTCTGATAAGATCAAGACAAAGCATGAAGCGAACCAGAACCCGTTACATCATCAAGATCGCAGTACCGGTCGTCCTGCTGACCATTGTCTTCAGCAAGATAGACCTTGGGGTAGTCCTGGCGAATCTTCGGGAGGTGGATCTTGCGCTCTGTGCGGGTGCATTGGCGGTAGGCTACTTTTCTAACGTATTCTTATCGACGTTGCGCTGGAAGATCATCTTGAGTGCCTTTTATCAGATACGCATTCCGTATTCGTATCTACTCCGGTATTTCTGGGAAGGAATATTCCTCGGTTATTTCGTGCCGGGTGGCGTGGGATCGGATATCTATCGCGTGATGAATGCGGTCCGACATGCCGGTGGGTACGAGAGGAACATCGCAGCGGTGATTGGGGAGAAGCTCCTCGTGTTGGCTGGCAATGCTCTCCTGCTTATGATAACGTACCCTCTGGTACTTCCGATTATTGTCGCTGATCCACGGATAGAGGACATAATCAAGTACATCTATTTGGTAGGCTTGGTCGGGGGGGCTTGCGCAGCAACCGTCTTTATCTGCCTGAGAGTAAAGTGGGGGCAAAGGGTCCTCTCCTTCTTGCGGCGGAGGGTCTACACTGGGATTAAAACAGCGATGGAGAAAACGGGGGTCTCCCGAAAGTGGGACCCGGATGAAGCGGTTGTAACGTCGCTGGTAAAGCCGTTCGTCCGAGGCCGAAATCTGGCGTTGGTGGTCGGCTTCACGTTCCTCAACCGTGTTGTCTGCGGCGGCGTGGGAGGATGGATCATGTTAAGGGCAGTAGGTGTGGATCTGCCAATCGTGGTTCATGTCTTTGTCTGGACGCTCATATTCCTCATATTCACGTTACCAATATCAATAGGCACTCTGGGGATCAGGGAGGGAACCTTCATTGTTCTCTTCGGACTCTTTGGCGTCGAAGGCGAAACCGCACTGACGGCCTCATTTGTGGGCTTAGGCTGTCTCATGGTAACAACGATTACGGGAGGGATTATTCTCCTGGAAAACAACATACGCCGGAAAACGAGGTAAGATCCGAGAAATGAATGACTCACTGAAAATCAACTTCGTCGGGGACCTTTGCCTCCAAGACTTGGATGCCGATACGTTCACTATTGACGAAGGGGTACGTGCGGTATTCGAGTGCGTGGATATCAGTGTTGCCAACCTTGAGGCACCACTAACTCGTTCGGACAATCAGACACCGGACCAACCTTGGAACCTGAAGGGGAAGCCAAAACCCAGCCCGCCGTTCGGGATGTTCGATATCTTCTCTCTGGCGAACAACCATATTTTGGACTACGGACAGGAGGGGCTGGAAGAGACCTTGGCTTTTCTATCCAGCCAAGGGAAGTGTTGGTTCGGCGCCGGCGTCAATGAAGCCCAAGCCTGGAAGCCGCTTTGCATAGATCACAAGGGCTTCAAGGTGGCGTTCCTAGGCTGCACCCGATCTTACAATGCGTCATCTAGACAGGGCGGGACAACCCCAATGAACATCCGGCGACTGACCCCGACCATACAACAACTCAAGAAAAGAGGGTTTTTCGTAGTGGTCTGTCCTCACTGGAACTACGAGTACGTTGACTATCCCTCACCTGCTGGGCGGAAGGCAGGAAGAAAGCTGATAGACGCAGGGGCTGATCTTGTGGTTGGAGGGCATCCCCACCACGTGCAGGGATTCGAGATATACCAGGAAAAGCATATGTTCCACAGCTTGGGGAACTTTATCTTTCTCTTATTTGATCTCACGCGTCCCGAGTTCTCGCAGACATTCATACTCACAGTCACCATCAACCGAAACAAGACTTATAGCGTGGAAACAACACCTGTTTTCTCGACTGCGAAGGGCCTGCGCCTCATGACGCAAGGTGCCGCGTACGAGTTCCATGAGAAACTCCGAAATCTTTCTAAAGCCTTGGAGGATGACGCGCATTGCAAGCGGCTCTTCTACCAGAACGCAGATAGAATAATTTCGGCGAACATGAAAGCACTGGAGGCCAGTTCGAAGCACAAAAGCGGGTACCTTGCACTACTAAAACGTTTACATCGGATACAAAAACAGGATATCTATATCAAGCTGAATTCCCTGTTCTCCCGATATTCGTCGAGGTTGGATAGTGAAGGGGAATGATCTATCCCTATCTTGATATGGAGAGCCTCATGACCGACAATTCAGAAATATCCGATCTCCCTGATCGGACTATACTCCTTCGCAGATGAATTGATACTGGCCTCAGCTTGTTTTAGTTTATATTTCAGATAATTAGTGGCAAACTCTGGCATCTGATCACTTGCTGCGGGCAATAATAACGTATCATGAGAAAAATGTTAAAAACATACTTAAGCTATTCTCGAACTCCTGAACCAAAACATGTGGAAAGGAGGATTCTTG
>DEIL01000007.1:514-6223 GCA_002352445.1 Desulfobulbaceae bacterium UBA2775 | reverse complement strand
GGAGTAAATAATAAATGCTGAACATCGGTGTCCGATGTTCAGCATTTATTTATACAAGTACCAGTTAGACCTGCCTGCTAAAAGACAAGAAAACTTAAAACTTGCCATAATGAACAAAATCTTCCACTTCCTTTCTCTTAGGTGGTGAAGGGGAATGGTCAGGGTAGCCGATTGGGATAAGGGCAACAAGTTCACACCCTGCAGGGACATTGAGCAGTTTCTCTACTTTGGAATGATCAAATGAGCCCACCATTACGGAACCAAGACCGAGTTCATGGGCTTTTAAACAGATATTCTGACTGACAATACCAAGATCATACATAAACCAGTGCTGATATCTTGTTTGCTGCTTACTTTTATAGTAGCCAGACTTCTCCGGCCTGCCACAGACGGCGATAACCAGTGGTCCATTTTCCATTACCTTGGAGGCCGGATTTTTAGCTGAAAGCAGTTCGGCAAGCTTCTTCTTTTTTTCAGCCTTTTGCACTATAACGATTTCACAACATTGCAAATTACCCCAGGAAGGCGCCCACCTTGCCGCCTCTATGATTTCGTCCAGTTTTTCCTGTTCAACGGCTTGATCAGTAAACCGCCTGATGCTTCTTCTCTCTTTTATGATGTCCGTCATCTTGCCCCCAAAATTATAAATTTTTAAGTCATATACTGCCTCAAAGCAAAGGGAGCTATTTCTTCTTGTCCTTTAAAATGTGATTGGATATAACGATCCGCTGGATTTCAGAAGTACCCTCGTAAATGGTAAAGACCCTGGCATCACGGTAAAATCGCTCTACAGGGTAATCCTTCGTCACTCCGTATCCGCCATGCATCTGAATGGCCTGGGCCGTCACCTTATTAACCATTTCAGAGGCAAAAAGTTTGGCCATAGAAGCCTGGAGTGAAAAATTTTCGCCCCGGTCTTTCATGGCGGCCGCCGAAAGCATAAGCTGACGGGCTGCCTCGATGTTCACAGCCATATCGGCAAAGATAAACCGGAGGCCCTGAAATTTAGAGATTTTCTGTCCGAACTGTTTCCGCTTCCTGGCATATTTCACAGCCTCATCCAAAGCAGCCTGGGCCACACCAACAGACTGGGCAGCAATACCGATTCGCCCACTGTCCAGGCCGGTCATGGCTACTTTAAAACCATCCCCTTCCTTGCCCAGCAAATTGTCTTTAGGAATACGGCAGTTTTCAAACATGAGATCTACAGTATCTGATGCCCGCAACCCCATTTTATCTTCCACATGGCCAACACTCATGCCGGTGGTACCCTGGGGAACCAGGAATGCACTGATCCCTCTGTGGGCTTTGGCTTTATCCGTTTGAGCCGTAACGATCACAACTCCTCCGTTTTTCCCCGATGTAATAAACCGTTTAGTTCCATTCAGCACATATTCATCACCTTCCAGTACAGCCGTGGTCTCCTGGGCTACCGGGTCAGATCCAGCCTCTGGCTCTGTGAGGGCAAAGGCGCCAATAATCTCCGCATCGGCAAGGGGCTTGAGAAATGTCTCTTTCTGCTCCTCCGTGCCCCAACGCGAAATGCTCTCACATACGATTGAATTATGGACAGACATCACTACCGCTGTGGATGCACAAGAATAAGCGATTTCGGAGAGAGCAAGTACATAGCTCACCGCATCGGATCCCTCACCGTTGTATTCTTCAGGGACAGTCATGCCCATAAGACCAAGTTCGGCCATCTTTTGTAGATTTTCTGCCGGGAACTCTTTGGTCTGGTCTCGCTCTGCTGCAGTTGGCGCCAACACCTTTCGGGAAAATTCCCGTATCATGGTTTGCACCAGTTTTTGTTCTTTTGTCAGTTGAAGTGACATGTAATTCTCCCTAAAATAATTCAACGGTTTGAGGCTGCTCTAATAGAAGTCTATTTAAAATCATGAAGACAGTTATTATACGAACTCCTTTTTACGACGCCATCTGTAACTTCCGATAAGCGTAGACTTCGAGTGACCTTTTTACGAGTTTATCTTTAATTACCAGTAAACTTCGGGCTACGTTTTTCCAAAAACGCCTTCATTCCTTCCTTCTGGTCACTGCTTGCAAAACAGAGGCTGAACAGGTCCAGCTCATAAGCGCATCCTCTATCAAGATCCATTTCAACGCCGTTATTAACCGACTCTTTACACAATCGTACAGCAACAGGACTTTTTGCACTGATCATTTGAGCCAACGAAATACATTCTTCAAGAAGTTGATCATGAGGAACCACTCGATTTACCAAGCCAATTCGGCATGCTTCTTCAGCATCTATTATTTTTCCAGAAAAAACCAGCTCATTTGCATGTCCCTTCCCGACCAGGCGCGGCAGTCTCTGTGTACCACCAAAACCCGGTATAACACCAAGGTTCACCTCCGGCTGGCCAAATTTTGCCCTGTCACTTGCCAACCGCATATCACACGCCAGGGCTATCTCACAACCTCCCCCCAGGGCAAAGCCGTTTATAGCGGCAATCACAGGTTGGGGAAGATTTTCGATTGTATTCAGTACATTTTGGCCAAGCTTGCCAAAACCACGTGCCTCCAGAGGATCAAGCTCTCCCATAAAGGAAATATCCGCTCCGGCAACAAAGGCCTTTTCTCCACTGCCGGTAATAATCACTACATGGATATCTTTACTGTCTCCAATTGCATTAAAGCAATCGCGCATCTCCATAAGAGTGTCATAATTGAGTGCATTCAAGGCCTTTGGGCGATTTATAGTTACCGTGGCAATCCCATTTTCAACATTTTTTTCTATATTATTCCATTGCATTGTCTTCTCTCCAATTTAATATTTACTCCAAAGAAAATTTCCAGGCACAAAACCACTCCGGCGGATGCTCATCGGGAGGACATCCCAGACATTCCGTTTTTATTCTGCTGTCTATAGCCCTGGCAAAATAGCTATACTCCACCAACCCTCCGGATTTACATGGGTAATCATCAAGTCCTTTTCGTTTTCTGGCATTCTGCACTCGACATTGGTTCATCTGAAAAATAAAGCTGTTCTCAGTCTCCTCAACGATCGACTGTTCATTAATGGCCTCATACACCCTGAACCCAAGGGCCCGTTTAAGGCCATCAAGGCCCGGATTTGTTGCCAGGCCAAGCAGTTGTTTTATTGAAGATGCTTCGAAAGGGGAAAACTGGGCCCAGCAGGAATCATTGCACCTCTTGGCATCATTCATTCCCTCTGAAAATTCAATAGCCTGAAACCAGACACCATCATTAACCAGCCAGTTCTTTGCAACCCGGCTTTTCAATTCTTTCAGTTTCTCCGGTGCCATTTCCAATAAAGGTGCTGGAACCCCGTTAACCATATCAAAGCCAAGCAGGGATCCAAGATGTTTCATCTGAATTCCATAGCTTTTTTTTGTGGCATTTTGAAGGAGCTCCAGGGCCTTTTCCATACCCATCTGATGTTTAACCTCTGCAAACCAGAGAGCATGATGGATTATTATCCTGTTGAAGAGATCGACCACATAAGTGGCGGTCTGTTCATGGTTGAGATCACTTGCTTTTTCTGCATTGTCAAACATAAAGTCCTCCTTTCAGACAAGAACACTACCCGGAAATCGGCAGTATGTTAATTTCATCGGATATCTTCGTCAGCGGTTCGAGCCCCTTCTCTGTTACCAGATGTGTATTCTCTATACCGACAACACCTTTACCGGGAAAAATAACTTTAGGCTCAAGGGCAATAATCATCCCAGCCTGCAGTTCAAGTTTCTGACCTTTGGCAATAAATGGATATTCATCAAGCTCAAGCCCGACACCATGGCCGGTAAACCGGATCTTCTTCTCCCCAACACCCATGAAATAATCTCCATATCCTCGTTCAGCTGTCATGGATACCATCATTTCATACAAATCGCCGGTGACTGCGCCCGGTTTAGCCTGCTTCATCGTCTCATTTTGAACTTCAAGCATTGCCTGATGTGCATCAAGCAAATCAGGCGAAAGTGCGCCAATAGAAAAGATTCTCGCGTGATCTGATATATAACCATCAAGAGCAAAAACATAATCGACAAGAATCGGTTCATTTTGGGCTATTTTTTTAAAACCAGCCCCCTGTCCAACAAAATCACTAACCCCCTCCCCCCCTGTCGGTGAGGCCAGATAACTGGGCACAGCTGCCGCCGCACCAGACATAAGGTGGCCATAGAAAAGCTCCCCTCCCCATATACGCATACGTACAATACCCTGATGGCCCAGGCTTCTGGCATATCCTTCCAGCTCCCCTGCCACCTCAACCTCTGTCTTCCCGGGTATCAGCAATTCGGGTACCTTGGCAGCAACCTTATCAGATAAGTTTGCTGCCCTACGAAGCTTTTCTATCTCAAACTCCGATTTTACTGCCCGTATAAGACGGATTTCAGTTGAGATATCAACTATCTTGCTCTGCTCAAAGATTTTGCTATAAAGAAAATAGAGATTTACAGGCAGAACATCAAGCTCCATGCCAAGTATACGGGGTAGAACATAGTTAAACTCAGCAAAAAATTGAGGGATTTTCTTCACACTGACAAGAGAAACAATGTCCTGTAGGGGGGATTCAATCTTTGCCCTGTCAAAGTCTTTAAAAATCATTAGCAGAGGTTTGCCCTCAACAGGAACATAAAGATATCCCTGCTGGGAGGTGGCTGCAAAATAAAACAAATCGGTCTTCTGCAGGATCAAAACTCCATCCACGCTTCTCCTCTGCATTGCATCCTGCAGTGAGGCAATTCTATGCTCTATTTCATAAACAGGTGTTACCAATTGCATGGTTTTATCTCTCATTACGTATAGTCATAGAACCCTTTACCTGTCTTACGTCCAAGCCATCCTGCTTCAACATATTTTCTCAGCAGAGGACAGGGGCGATATTTTGAATCCTTAAAGCCGTCATACAACGTCTCCATAATTGCAAGGCAAGTATCAAGCCCTATCAGGTCGGCAAGAGCCAGAGGCCCCATGGGATGATTCATGCCGAGTTTCATAACGGTATCAATATCTTCCGGTTTGCCAACATTCTGGTAGAGACAGAAAACCGCCTCGTTGATCATCGGCAGCAGGATTCTATTGGCTATAAACCCCGGGAAATCATTTGCTTCAGCAGGGGTTTTGCCAAATTTTTCACAGAGTGACCAGGTAAGATCAAATGTCTCCGGGGAGGTTGCAAGTCCCTTGATCACCTCGACCAGTTTCATTACGGGAACCGGGTTCATAAAATGCATACCGATGACTTTTTCCGGTCGCTTAGTCTGGGAGGCAATTCTGCCAATTGGAATCGAAGAGGTATTGGTGGAGAGAATAACATGGTCAGGACAGATCGAGTCAAGATCCTGAAAAATCTTGAATTTCAGATCTTCTCTTTCAACGGCCGCTTCAACCACAAAATCAACTGACTCCATATCCGGCAGTTGTGTAGTTGTGGTAATCCTGCCCAGAATTGTGTCCCGTTCATCCGCACTGATCTTGTCCTTTCCTACTGCCCAGTTAAGATTTTTTTCGATATTTGCCACACCTTTGGCGGTAAACTCAGTGGAAATATCACTCATCACAACCTCAAGTCCACTTGCTGCGGCTACCTGAGCTATCCCGTTTCCCATCTGGCCGGAACCTATCACTCCAAATTTCTTTACCTGCATGCTTATATTCCTCTTTTTTGTGCTAATTTAACTATGATGGCGTCGTAAAAACTCTTCATCCGGAGTCTCGCAGGCT
>DEIL01000007.1:347-470 GCA_002352445.1 Desulfobulbaceae bacterium UBA2775 | reverse complement strand
TAGCCATTTAGAATTTATAGTTTTCACGAGATTGTTAACTATGCTTAGTCAGGTTGATTAGTTGTTTAGTCTGTAGGCTATTAACAAAACCCTCTCTCCTCCATTTCTGTACCTCTGTTAATT
>DEIL01000007.1:0-277 GCA_002352445.1 Desulfobulbaceae bacterium UBA2775 | reverse complement strand
TCAAATCCTTTCTTTTCATCTCAAAGAGCAGAGTTGTAAGCAGTCGTGCACCGCTGGCCCCAATGGGGTGCCCGATCGCAACACTGCCCCCGTTCACATTAACCTTATCGGTATCAAGTTCCAAGACCCGGTTAATCGCAACAGAAGTTCCACTGAACGCTTCATTGATTTCAAACTGGTCCACATCAGATAGAGAAATACCTTCTTTTTTCAATACCTTTTGGAATTGCGAGGATAGTTGCCATAAGCACATATTTAAGCTCAATCCCAGAAGATG
>DEIL01000061.1 GCA_002352445.1 Desulfobulbaceae bacterium UBA2775 | reverse complement strand
TCAACCTAACAACAATCGAATGGATAGGTGTTTCCCGTCGTGTGCAATTTTTGCAATTTAAGCGGATTGGCAATTGTTTTTGAGTTACTTACAGATGTTTCTCATGAGAAGTAATGTCATTCTTGAGTAATTAGGCCCTCGGCGCGAGAAAAAACGCCTTTTTCGTTCAAGCACTAGATAGTTAAAGATTGAATTTTTTGTAGAGATTTTTAACCATCATCATAGTAGAATGTTAATCTCTCCGTAACGATAAGATCATTTGGATATTTTTATTCCTTATTTGAGAATTGATAAATAATAATCCCAAAGAGGACTTCTCTTCTTATTCTACGTATTTCATCAAAAGGAAACTACAGTATGAGCATATTAACAATTACATCCAAAGAAAAGAAAAGCAAAATTTACACACTGAAAATGAGTGCTCTATTTGTAGTCCTGCTATGGTTGGCTTTTCTCACTTTCACATCAAACGCTTACGCTGAAACTTATGAACAGACATATTATTCAGATGGTAATGACCATTTTATGGATGTACAACTTGAGAGTGGAGGCACTCATTCTTTTTTTGTAAACCATGTGCCGCTGGGGAGCTATAATTATGTAGCATATAAAAATACTGGGGGCGGCTATACAGAAATATGGAGTGATAGTACTTCGACTGGATGGGATCCGAAATTTTCAACTTACGTAAATTCAGGATATAAGGTGAAGTTGGTAATATATGACGGTAATTGGAATGTGAAGTCAGTGTATTACTGGCTAATATATAATGATCCAGATCCAACCGCATCCAGGGAAACACCAGCAAGTTCGATAACGATAGAAGTAGAAACCAATCAAGGATTTACTGTCCGAGGTAAGGACAGCGGTGGTGACCTTTGGAAAGTTGAATGGTCACTCTCTGGTCCAGAAACTCACACGGATCAGGATACACTTGGGTTTAGTGGCTCAAATGATACGGTAGATTTTACGGATTACTCTGGCTACACATTCGATGTGGCAGGCAACTACACTCTTACCGCTACGGTTTATGATGAATCTGGCGATACAGATTCTGTTAGTTGGTCGATTTCAGTTGTATCAAAAAGTGATCTTACAGCAACCTTAAGGAATTATGAGGATAGTGATCTTCCTGTAGGTGGAACTTCGAAATTTATACTCTATACATCGCCAATGAAGACCGAATTTGGTTCACCAACAACTTTTGAAGATGTGCAACCAAATACGTATTTACTTGAGGGATATTTTAATGGGAACACCCCATTCAATGTTTTTGAATTTTGGAACAGTGAACAAGTTACGGTCCAACAAGGGTCAACTTCTCACAAGCTACTACGTAAATACCCATTTGTTTATGAGGTAGAAGTATGGGATAATACTAGCCATGCAAAACTTAACCCAAGCGACGAAGTTCTTCCGAATACCACAATTGAGTTCAAGGTGATTGTCAGAAGCGATTTGGTTTATATTCCTTTAGGTGCAAAAGTTAATTTTTGGATTGATACGAATGGCGACGGTAATCCTGATTTAGAAATGTGGTCATCACAGGAACAACAGGTTCCTACCGCTAATGGACAGAATCAGGTTTTTTCTTTTGGATTTACCACAACGGATACAGGACAAATCAGATATGCACCGGCGGTCTATACGCATCTGGCAAACAACGCCTGGGAATGGACAGATTCTTGGAAGTGGACTGATGCCTATATTGTTACTGAAAATGCTAAAAGCATAACAATTACCAATACAAATTTGGGAGATGGTGCTCAGCTTGATATTAATGAAATGACTTCAATTACTTGGGAATCTACTGGTGATATTGGTTCATATGTAAAAATTGAATACAGTAATATTGATACAGATGACGATTGGCATCCGCTTCTTGAGAAAGGTGCTAACTTAGGCCAGTTCAACTGGACTCCTTCGCAAAACCCAGGTGACCTGCCCACAGGCCCATATTATCGAATCAGGATCAGCAGTGTTGACGATCCAAATATTGATGATGAGTCAGGAAATTTCGGCCTCTATACTAAAGACTATGGTGTCACTGTGATTACTCATGGATGGACCCCTAGAACGAATCGTCCCAGATGGGCAGACAATTTAGCTTCAGCCATTATCAAAAGAGCTGGTAAAGGTGTAGCATTTGAATATATTCCAAACACTGGTAAGTGGAGTTTCTTAGGAAATACTTATTCCTACGATGGAACTATATGGGATTGGGATAACAATCATTCTATGCCAAACAATATTGACGATGGAGAAATTGTCCTGATTTTCGACTGGGCAGTTGAATCTGCAATGACTGCGGGCAGAGGGGGGTATGGATACTCAGAAGCTGCTGGCGATGCAATGTTTGCTGCCTTGAAAGCATCGCTATTCGATTATCCACCAACAGGATATAGCGGTCCAGATTATAACCATGTTGAGCTATTCCATTTGATGCACTTTATAGGACATAGCCGTGGAAATGTTGTTAACTCGATGGCAATTCGGCGTATTGCTGAATATATGCCAGATTTTACTGTAGAGCAGGTTACTTTGCTCGATCCACATCCTGTAAAATTTGTAGACCCTGGAAATAAAATCTATTTGTGGAGAAATCAAAACAAGAGTCCGATAGGATGGGCAGTAAACTATTGGCGAAATGGGAATATTGATTTAGATTTTGTTGGCGAAGAGGTTGATGGAGCATCTAACATTCCATTACAAGATGATGTTTTATCAGGTGGAGGTTATGTCCTGGAACACTCGGATGTACATCTTTTCTATCTGGGTACGATTGATATTACAAGTGATGCAAGCGAAGATGATGGCGACGGTCAAATGCTTGTGCCGGACAACTGGTATGATAATATGGGTTCAATTCGTGCACATGAGGGATTTTATTATTCTCGCCTTGGGGGTGGAGGAATTCCGGATAACACCACTGCTGAATTATCCAAGAGAGCTCCTTTGTCAGTTTATGATATTGTTCCAGTATATAATGGATATTTCAAACATAATGATATTTTTCCAGGTCGTTCACCAGGATGGGAATTTCATGTAGGACGAAGTACAAGCTCTGCTTTTACCCACTCGATGTTAAGGATTTCTTGTAACATAAATACTATAGGTGCTGATTCTTATGCAATGCATAACTCCCTCTATATCCCAGAAGATGCAACAACATTGTCTTTTAAGTGGGATATAATTAATAAGAGTTCTTATGACCTTTTTTCTGTTTTGTTTTTACCATTAGATAATAGCGAGGGGACTGAATTGTATCAATCTCCAATTAATAGTGTTTTGAATTCGGAAGATGTTAGAATTCCGATAAATGATTTAAGGGGTAAAACCGGTATATTGCTTTTTAGTATTACTCCCGATGGAATTAAGGGAGACTCTGAGATTGGCATAGACAACATTGGGATCCTGAGATCCGGTATTCCTATACCAGGCTTGCCAGTACAAGAAGCTCAAATTACAGATAATTTAATAACTACATTCCAATGGCACATGGAAAGTCAGCCAAATGGATACACTGGTTATCAACTCTGTGTACGATGTGATAATGAAGTCGGTCCTGCAAGCGGCCAAGAGTTAATTGTTTATGATACAGGTTTTGTTGCAGGAACAGCAGTTAATCACACCTATAATCCAGGTGCTTACGGTGGTTATGACTCTGTCAGTGAATGCGATAGAACAAGTTTACCATTGGAATACGGTAAGACCTACTATTGGCATGTAAGGTATCGTGATGATTTGGGCAACTGGAGTCCATGGAGTGCAGATTCATCAGGCGATCATAGATACTTCTTTACCGTTGCACTTGAAAATAATGAACCGGTTTTAAACAACCCGGCAGTTACTCCTACAAGCGGGGATACGGAAACGGACTTCGAGTTTACGGTTAATTATTATGATCAGGACGGAGATGTTCCGCAGTATGTGAAAGTTTACATTAATGGCTCCAGCAAAACGATGCAATTAAAACCAGGTACTGGCACAGAGACTGACAGTACATACAGCTATACAACAACTTTGCCAGC
The DNA here is from genome assembly GCA_002352445.1 of Desulfobulbaceae bacterium UBA2775. Classification (GTDB taxonomy): domain Bacteria; phylum Desulfobacterota; class Desulfobulbia; order Desulfobulbales; family Desulfocapsaceae; genus Desulfomarina. Next base: position 2,891 of record DEIL01000061.1, on the reverse strand, counting down.
TGGCAGTTATAGTTATAAGTTTAAGACTCAGGATGTAGAAAATGGGTTTGATGAGATAGCCTCTACATCAGGTTTAATTGTCGAAGAAATACCGGCACCCTCAATTGCCAAGAGTATAAATAGCAGTTATATGGGAACCAATGGCCAGGATGTTGTGTTCGATATCTGGAATGATGGTGATGAGACATTAAATTACTCTGTTGAGGTAACTGAGGGGGCAACTTATTTCAGTGCCTCACCAGATAGCGGCAGTTCTACAGGAACTTCCGATAAAAACTCACATACCATCCATGTCAATAGGGATGAAATCACTCCCGGTCAGACTGTGACCGGGGAAATCAGAATTTTCTTATCGGATGCAGATGACGGACCGCAATGTATTTACTTATCAGCCAGTAAAGCGGGAGACGTGACATATATCCTTTCGACCAGTGTTATTGGCGGAAATGGAACAATTTCGGCCGGTGGTACCTATAACAGCGGTACAGATGTCACGCTTTCAGCTACACCAGACACAAACTATGCTGTTGATAAATGGTATGTAAATAAACAAATTGCTCAGACTGGTGGGAACACATATACATTGAGTAATATTCAATCAGATTATGACGTTGATGTAACTTTCAAAGATGCAAATCCATTTATAATTCCAAAACTTTCTGTGACACCTGAATCCCGGAGTGTTGGATTCGATAGTGGCACGACCTCATTTTCCGTGAGCAACACAGGTAGCGGGACTATGTCCTGGACAGCCTCGATTACATTTGGAGAGAGCTGGCTTTCTATTAAATCAGGATCAAGCGGCACAGATAGCGGAACAATAACCGCAGATTTTACATCTAACGATTCAGGCTCCTCCCGAACAGGAACTATTCGTGTCACTGCTGAAGGAGCTGTAGGGAATCCAAAAGAAGTGACGGTTACACAGGAATATAAGGATTTTCCACTTGATACAGATGGTGATAATTTTAGCGATGAAGATGAGATTAAACACTATTCTGATCCAAATGATATCAATGACACTCCTAATGAACACAAGCCCACTACACCCGTTATTGATACTTCAGGTATAACCAATATTATAGAAAACAAAGTGATTTCATCTGAAGTGACCAACCTTGAGGACGAAGGATTCAAGGACCCAGACATAATATCCAGAGGAGATTATATGGCTGGATCAGAGTGGGAAATCGAATTGTCGAATAGTTTAGTTTATCAAAAAGCCTTTAGTTTTTCGAAAGAAGACGACTACAAGAGTTTGGCATTGCCAGCAGGAATTTTACAAAAAGAAAAACTTTATATTATTCGCACGCGACATCAGGACAGCACTGGACTTTGGTCAGATTGGGCTGAAGCTTCTTTTGAAACTGTTACAAGTGATACTAATGATAAGGATGGCAATGGTATCGACGATGAATGTGAAGTGAAGGCAACAGAATACGCTGACACAAATAAAAATGGAACAAATGATCATGATGAAGAAGGCCTCTATCCCATAAAGAATGCAGTAGATAGGGCCATGGTTGGTATCGAAACAAGCGAAGGTAATCTTAACTATCTTTCTACTCTGTCTGCAGGTGACGTACCGATAATGCCAGGTGACAAAATGCCATTTGGTTTGTTTAGCTTCCGTATCGATGGTCTGAAGGTGGATGAGAAAGATCCTGCTAAAGTAGATGTGACTTTCCATTTTTCTGAATTGGAAGACACACTAACAGGATGGCACAAATATGACTATGCCGATGACAAGATGGTTGATTTTAAATCTATAAAAATAAACGGTAATCGTGTTGTCTTGACGCTTACCGATGGTGGTGATGGTGATGCTGATGGCGTTGTTAATGGGATCATCATTGACCCAAGTGGACCTGTAGTTCCAGGTGCTGTGCCACCAGATCCCGATCCAGGTGGAGGTGGCGGAGGTGGTTGTTTCATATCCACCATCACTAACTAAAAATGAATTTTATATGAATAGACACCTCCCGGGATGACCGAAGGTGTCTATTCTTTTTGGTCTCAAGAAGTTTTGGTTTCTCAATTGCTCCTCACTTTTTAATAGAAAGTTGTAATCCAATCTTTTTTTCCATCATTTCGTAATCCAGTTATCCTCTCCCAAAAAAATGAAATCCAAAGCAAGATTAAATTTCCTCTGATATATTTGAAACCATTCGTGTCCTTTCGGTAGACGTGCACAAGCCAAAAAAATATTTAGAGTGCCAATTTGGAGGAAGGGAGCCCGTTTTGAACAGGCACCCTGCCAGTCAGGTTAGCAATAGGACTACTGGGTTTGCGGTTCAGGGAGTCTCAGGCATTGAAGAGGTCTCAGCATAATTCCATGGCATCCATCTGTCCGGGTGCACCGGCAGTTCCGAGGCGTGTTCCTGCAGTGTCGTGAGATAATCAAAAGGATTGACACCGGCCAGGTTGCAGGTATGGATCAGGCTCATGAACAGGTCACCGACCTTTGCCCCGTGCTCGGTTTTATAAAACAGGGCGTTTTTGCGGTGAAGGATCGCCTTTTTCAAAGCCTGCTCGCAGATGTTATTATCCAGGGGCGCCCGGGGATTGGGGGGATTGGGGGGATTGGGGGGACACCGTACTTAATAATGACATGGATTGCAGCATTTGATCAAATCTACCAATGGCACGCATAGCACGAGTCGTCGCTCCTGGTTATCCCCATCACGTGACTCAGAGAGGAAACAGGAGGCAACAAATTTTTTTCAATGATGAAGATTACAAATCTTATTTGGATTTAATGTCGGAGTGGTGCGGCAAATACCAAGTCGAGATTTGGGCATATTGCCTTATGCCGAATCATGTCCATCTGATTGCAGTTCCCCAAACAAAAGAAGGGTTAAAGCTTGCGGTTGGCGAAGCTCACAGGAGGT
>DEIL01000257.1:2799-3763 GCA_002352445.1 Desulfobulbaceae bacterium UBA2775 | reverse complement strand
GAAGCCGAGAAATATTTACCTTATTCCCTGAACTTGCTATCATCTTTTTTACAACAGCATTAGCTTCATCAAAATTTATTGCCAGCCATTTGCTTGCAAATTCCCAGCCGAGGTGTTCTCTGCCTTGTCGCCAGCATACTTCCCGGGGCAAGACGTTTTCACAGGTCTTTCGAAGCAGATACTTGCTCCATCCCGATCTGACTTTCTGATCCCAGGGCATGCTAACCAGGAATTCCACCACTCTCTTATCCAGCAATGGATGACGGGGCTCCACACCGCAAATGGCAGCAACTCTGTGGTAGCGCTCAATCCCCACGGTAAGGTATGGATGTGAAACGGTCTTTATATGCTGTTCTAAGAGCGTTGAACCCAGTCCATCATAGCTATGTTTGCTGAGCTGGGCTAAGCGCTTATTGAGATTGATTCTCTGGGCAAATTCCCTGTTTATAATGGTCTTCTCCATGGCACTATTCAGCATATTGGTCTGCATATATTTGCGCTTTAACCGGCGCAAAATTTTGGGGATGAATGCAGTGCGAAGATTTTCTCTTAAAATCTCAGATAGTGACCGGCTGCCCCGATAGTAGTTTTTTTCCTGCTCTTTCATGGCGGTGAACGCTTGTATCCATTTCCCTTTCTGTAAGAACCAGGCTGGATAAGACGGTGAAAGCGAGGCCACAACATCCCCGTCTATCCCATCCAGTATTACTTTGTACCCGTGTTTGTTTGCCAATAGATACACTGCTATAAACATTACCATTGCGTCGAATGGCTCCTGGATGGATTTGACAACATTGCTGATCTCCCTGTTCAAGGAGGGTATGTCTGTGGCCGAAACAGTGTGGCAGAGCAAACCGCCCTGTTTGACAACAGCGTTAATAAAACGGGTTTCCCGGCAAACCTCGTTACCTGAAGAAACTGCTGAAAACACGGGGAAAGGATCACCGGTTGCAGATTGATGTAG
>DEIL01000257.1:0-2756 GCA_002352445.1 Desulfobulbaceae bacterium UBA2775 | reverse complement strand
CCGCGCAAGCGTTGCGCGATAGCATCCGTATATATCTCCTTGAACCGTTCGGCATATTCTTCGTCAGATTTTAGCAGCAGTTCAGAATCCGGATCTAACTGCCAGTAACATGTTTTTTCAATACGTTTCTTTGAAACAACAAGTGTATGAGCCGGAGGCAGGCGGTGTATTTCCTCGTAAAAAGTAGAAGTCTTGTCAATACCTTCCAGTTGCGTTACCAGAAAGTCTGCAATGCGACCTTCATTGATACGGTTTGGTACCAAGGGCATAGCGCGAACCCCGTCAACCTCTGAAGCAAAAACGAAAATCTTGTCTGAAAGATAATAAATAAACGGTTTAATTCCCAGGTGATCCCTGCAACAAAATATTGTTTTATTCACAGAATCCCAGATTGCAGCGACAAAATCACCGAGCAGGTGGTGGGCACAATCCCTGCCCCATTTTCTGTAGGCGGCAAGGATGATATAGCTGTCAGTTATTGTTTCCTCATCCGCGGAATGGAGACCAAGGCACGATATAAGATCATCCCGGTTATCAATGCGGGCGTCAGCTGTTATGGTAAGATTGCTTTCGGTATGGTTATAGGGGAGTTGTTCGTGGAGAGCCTCTGAAGTGGTTTGCAGCATCAGATGGCCAAGGCCTGCTGCACCATCCGACCAGATCTCCTGCCTGTCGGGGCCACGGTGCGCCATGGCATCGGACATCCGGGAAAGATCATCCCTTTGGACTGGTTGATCGTCACGAAAAAAAATCCCAAATATTCCGCTCATGATGTATCTCTGCCTGATGGTATTTCCACTCTTTGCGACAAGCCTTCTTTTTGGCTCAAAATATCTTTTACCGCATTGCGGACAGTTGGAAGGTATGAGTGATCATGTGGATAGTCGAGTCGGTATATTGGGAGATCAACTGCAACAATTTTGGCAACATTTTCAAATTGGCAGGCAAGCAGCTTCTTGTCCGTAACATCAAGCACAAACATCTGCTTGATCAATGCCATCATTTCATTGGCACCTCGAATCAGTTTGATCTTCACTCCTTTCGATCTAAGATTCAGAGCAGGATCTCCAAGGAGAAATATTGCATCCAGTTTTACTTTCGAAGATGATTTATTCGAGTCATCTTGGTCAAGGAGGACCCTTTTCTTCTGTGAGTAATGGGCGACATTTGAAAATGAATAGTTCTTACTGAAGATTGCCCTGGCGGAATCATTAAACAGGCGCAGGCCGTGGTAGTTGGGAACGCACCACACCGAGTTTTCCCCTGTTTGGATGAGCAGGCAGTCATCGGTAATCAGCCGGGAACTGTGTTCGTAGAAACTCGAGGCTATTGTGGATTTCCCATAACCGCTATCGCCAAGAAAAATAACACCTTTGCCATTAGGAAGGACGACAGCGCTTGCATGCAGGATAAGTCTCCCCTGCTGGCCGAGCATCCTGGGAATGACCTGGTCGAGCAGCAGGTGTCTAACTGTTTCTTCCGACACATCATGTTTGCGATGACAGAGGATCTCCCTGCCGTTTCCAGCGATTAGAAAATCTGCCACTTCCGGGAACTGGAGGTGGTATTTCTTTCCAACTCTTCCACAGGACAGGATTATCTTGTCCCCGGCGCATCGCATGTGGTGAAACCAGTCAGTTTCACTGGCGATGGATTGCAGATTGGCTGACAGTCGGAAAATAAAGGAGGTATTCCCCTGGCCGGTTTCAGGCAATTCCTTCAACGGGATATTGCTGTCAATAAGAAGGTCAAAAATTTGATACATGGTTTGGGCAAAAGGGCTTTCTCGGACAGGCTCCTAGTTAGGTTCGAAGGCTGAAAACCGTTGTTGGACATCCTCAGTCTCATTTAGAGCTTGTCCTCCACATTCTACCCATGCATGGGCTTCGAGAGGCTCTGCTCCGTCTCTGTTTATACCAATCTTAATTTCAGAGTGAATTCCACGTCGGCCAAGAAGCCACCAGAGCACCAATGACTGTTTTAGACAGTTGCTGCGATAAATGCCATGTCCGGCAGCCACTGCCACCATGCGGGCAATGACCTTAGCGCCTGTAAGATTGTTTGCCCCAGATAAGTCGACACCACGATCCGCAGGAAGAAAACGGCCCATGAATTTCCGGGTGCGTTTAAATCCGCTCAAGCGTAACAGCAATGCGCTTATGGGAAGGAGAAACATGGATGAGAGAAGCACCTGCCACTCATGTAGAGATAATGCCTTCAACAGGGTGAGACGTCGCTTCATCTTATTTTTCTGTTTGAGAAAGGGAAATCAATCCCGCTTCAACCAGTTGCGTTAAATGTTCCTGCAGATCTTTTTTCAACTCTTCCTCTTCCACCTCATATTCTGTGAGCAGAGTGTCAAAAACACTCTGCAGGTCACTACCGTTTTTAAATAGCTGCCAGATGCGGGTAGCCACTTCATCAAGCCCGAAATAGCTTTCACCTTTCAGGTCAAGCAGTACTGTTTCTCCGTCAACTTCCTGAGACAGCACCTCTTTAGAAAGAGTGACTTTTTGTTGTAATGAGATCATAGTGGCTGCACTGTAAAAGTGGTTTTATTGCAACAATTTTATTTTCTTTCCCTGAGAATAATAGCTTTTCCAGTAACCATCGTCAACCCCTCACCACTCTCCCTGCACCAGCCTCAGCCCTCCTCCCAAAATAAAATTCTAAATTGCAGAAAAAATAGTTGCATTCTCAAAAATAGTTGGATAAAAGGTTGGTCGATTGTCGACAATATACTAAGTTGTGCTCAG
>DEIL01000112.1:2277-2590 GCA_002352445.1 Desulfobulbaceae bacterium UBA2775 | reverse complement strand
TCCATTGCGGGGGTCTCAATCGACCCTCCGAAGGTGGCTGCGGCTCCGAAACCAACATCATCCAGCAAAACGAGAACGACGTTCGGTGCACCGTGAGGTGCGCGAAGCGGTTCCATGGTTGGACTTTTTGACTCGGCTACTGTAACGCCTATCTTCCCGCCCGTCGTTTTTGTCTCGATCGGCAGCCGTGTCCGATCGATGTCTGCAAGAGCCTGCCCTGACGATACTAGGCACGATGTAAACAAGAAAAACGCCGTTAAAGTTATTGACCCCATTTGACACCGTTGCAATTTCATATGATTCCTCGATTACA
>DEIL01000112.1:0-2241 GCA_002352445.1 Desulfobulbaceae bacterium UBA2775 | reverse complement strand
TAGCACCGTTTCTTTTCAAAAAAACTCCAAAATTGTGTATATACGTCATAAATCTAAGAGATTTCAGATCAATTGAGCATTTCATAAAAATATTTTCCCTCAGGGTTTTACTGAGCTTATCAAAATTACAAAAAAAATGGCTGGGTAATGAATTATGTGGATAAATAGTAGGGATTAATCCAGAGAATTTCAACGTAGAAATTCTTATCAGGGATTATTGTGGCTTTTGCCCCGACATTGGGAAAATCGAATGAAAATCGGGATCCAAAGCCGCCTCCGCTATTATTCTTCGCACATCTGAAAATGCAGGTAAACGCAGACTCCGAATCCGGCTCGACCACGTATTTTATATTTACGGTCAGGAGCAGTTTGCAGTCGATCCGCGTATACCCATGTCAAGGTTGTGGCCATCATACAGAAATTGAGATGATTCAGCACAGCATCTGCATTTCGGGTCTGTGACTTTGAACTCCCGATATCCTGTTTGATTTCTTTAAATCCGGCTTCAATCTTCCAGCGGGTACCGTAGTGCTCAATTATCTCTTCAACTGAAAGCGTCAGGTCGGTCTGTGGCCATGAGTGCGACATATCGAGTTTTTCGATAGACCCAGACAATCCGTACCGGGCACTTTATGGTTTCAGCATCACCGTCTGAGAGTAGGCCCGCACTTCTTTTTTCTTGCCGTAAAAAAAAACAGTATAATCCCCAGCCTGGTCACTCCATTTTGATGCGCACTCAGTCAGGGTATAAACTGTTTTTTATAGGCATTTAATTGTTGGTTTTAGGTGATCTGTATTTCACGTATAGCAAGTTATCCCCAACATATAAGTATTGTTAGATCAATTGGCACCCCTAACTGTTTTAGAAGCATAACAGATAAACCTTCTTCCTGTAAATGTAATTAATAGGAATTCTCAAAAACCTAGCAACATAAAAAGGATTTATTGGCCCTCTGGAAAGCAATATTTTCCTGACATAAAAAATTATATTCCAGTCCCAGATGGTTCCAGAACATTTCTCATTGTATAAGAAAGTGAATTCGCAATACCTATACCGTTAGGCTAATATAGTTCACAATGCTATATCGATTTAGTGTAAAGGGAACATTGAGATTTTATTAATAGGAAAAGGGTAATAATGTGGAGCTGTGGCGTAAATTATTGGCAGTTGTAATTGTGATAGTTGGGATCATCGGAATGCTGGCAATCACCCAGTTTGTTTTACAAGGATCAATTTTCTAACATTTATAGATCTTTTCACTCATTCCCCATGCAGACCCATCCTTTTGGGTGATCAGGAAAACCACAGTAAGTTTCTGGTTCTCTGGGTACAAAAAAATGCCTATCACATTTTAACTTGCTGCCCGTCCGAGATGTTTCCAGAGTCTGCGCAACAAAAATAAAACCAAAATAATGATATACTTTGGTTATTAACGTCCTGTTTTTTTCTATAAAAAGAAAAGGAGACGAAAATGACTCAAGCCATCCATATACAAAAAGACGTACCAATTGCCCATTGGAGCATAAATCCGAGGATCGAACGGACCAGACCCCAACTCATTCGGCCATCGTCACTACCAGAAAATCTAAGGCCTTATTGCCCTCACAAACCCTTTTTTCTCTTGAGAAAAGGTACGTTCTGGTCCACACCCATCTCCAATGGTCCATGCTCCCACGCTCATCTGACCTGCATTGTTTGCAAGCCAGTATTTTCCCTCAATTCTTACTTTTATGTCTCCATTATTTTTAGCATCAAAGATCATAAAGAGATCGTATAGTTCTTGCTTGGTTGGCAATCGCCAGTCGCTGTATTGGTCTTCATTCAAGCTTTTTAAGTATTTTTTTACTTCGGAGGAGGCAGCAAATCTTTTACTTCTGCTCTTGGTCCACATATCACCCTTTCGCTTATCCTCAAAATATTGTTCTCCAACTGATTTCAACTGAGGTTTTCTGTCCTCAGCTTCTGCTAGTCCACATGAGAAAGTAAAAAACGCAGCTGGGAAGAGTATCAGCATCATAAGCCAATTTTTTTGATCCATCATAAAAGCAGTCTTCATTGGTATCTTTCCTCTCTTCTCAATTGACAGGCACTATCCCATACCCTTTTGCCTGATATCCTATCAAAGACACGAAGGTGTTACCCACAGGCTTTATTTCTGGTAGATAGCTGTCTCGATCAACCTTGAACAAACCTGCCGCTATGGAGCAAGCTTCAAATTTCACACCACGACCATGCAAATT
>DEIL01000078.1:2802-4375 GCA_002352445.1 Desulfobulbaceae bacterium UBA2775 | reverse complement strand
AAAAAGGGGTAATACTTTTCGCATCTCCAGCCAGTGAGTAGAGTTGATTATTGATGCATAAAACAGATGTGCTGGAGTGGAACCACGCTTGCCATTTGCTGGAAAGCGTTGTCGTTATGTAGAAGTATTAACTCGTTTTCGATTGCGCATTGCGCAATCAGTGAGTCAATGCTTGATCGAATGGTAATGCCTCTACGGCGACAATCAAAATAGATTTGCGCCGCTGCCGCATAACTTGTCTCTTGGTGCTGTAGTCTATAAAACGTTTGCCCGGAAAAATAGAGAGTAAACTTGTCAAATACTTCCTGGTTTTTTACCCCTTGTAAAATCTCCATGTAGATCAGATGAGTCAAACCGACAGCCAGCGGATTGCTTAACAATTGATTCAGAAATGCAACATATTCCGTATCCACCCCATTAATGTAGTCAATCCACACCGAGGTATCCACTAAATACATCAGTTTGGCGTCTCTTCTTTACCAGCACGCAACGCCTTGTAGTCATAGTTACTTCGTAATCCACCAGCGCCTTTCAAATCACGCAAATCCAAACGTTTACGGTGTGAAACAAACTCCTTGAGCGCCTGATAAACGAGTTCTCGTTTGGTTTTAATGCCACTCAATGATAATGCTTCGTTGACCAACTGATCATCCAGAATAATGTTTGTTCGCATAATACACCTCCTGATGTGTATTGTAATACGCCCGATCAAAGTTTTACAAATTTATTAGCAATCAAACATAATCACCCTTATCTTTAAATTGCATCTGGGCATTCTGGGGACAGTATACCTATTCTCTACTAATGGCTTGATAGCTCCTGCCTGTTAATCAGTATGCTGTCCCCAGATTACCTAATGTTGCATCCTGCGCTCTCAATGGCGCAGCAAGGGGTTCACAACCTCAACTCCTTCTATCAACTGCCCTGAGTTAAGATCTTCGCTTAAAAGTATCTTGACGTTGCCCTGGATGGCTGTTGCCAGAATAAGCGCATCCCAAAATGAGAGTTGATTCCTCTCCTGGATTTCCGAGGCAAATCCAACAAGTCGGGGAGTGATCAATTCAACCTGCCATGCCGCATAGTTATTGATAACTCGCCGGGCATGGCTGAGTGAGAGAGGTTCTGGAATTTTCCTGGTAACATTGACGTAGAACTCCTGCATCACCTGGGTGCTGATGACGCCGTCTCCACAATCCCAAAGATCTCGAAGCTTTTGCTTGCAAATAGCATGCTTATCACCCGCTTCGGTATCATAAGCATAGATCAGGATATTTGTATCGACAAAAATCTTACCTGTCATAGAGCGCTTCCCTGTCCAGAGGATTTCCACCTAACCGCAACCCCTGTTCAAGATCACCAATCGCACATAGTCTTGCTTGCCTGTATTCCCGATCTTGCTCTACAAGTCGAGCTAGTTCCTGCGCAAGCAATGCACTGACAGAGAGTGACCTTTCGGCCGCCAGCACCTTTGCATCTCGAATAATGGCTTTTTCCAGAGATAACGTAATATTCTGCTTCATTGTAACTCCCGATCCTCATGCACTCATTCCTTTGTAGCACGTAGAATACGTGC
>DEIL01000078.1:0-2764 GCA_002352445.1 Desulfobulbaceae bacterium UBA2775 | reverse complement strand
GAATTGCCGGGCAACCGCGCAATCGATGCGATTGGCTTAAACCAGGCTCACCGGATCTTTGCGTGCGAAAATATCGCCAAGTCCTGAATAGCGCTAAGTTAAGCTGAAAAATGCCAATTCATCCACTCTATCCGTCATGCCGGCGAATGCCGGTATCCATGGAAAGCGGCACACATAGGTGGTTATGGATCCCGGCCTGCGCCGGGATGACAGTGGTATTTGGTTTAACTTTTAAATATTAGAAAGAATTGTGTTCTGACCCCGGTTTTTACACCCTCAAAAAGAGATTTCTAAGCCAATTATATTGGATATTTCAGGTCCATTATGCTGATAAATTAGTAATTTGTAGTAGTCCGACCCTTACCCTTTGCTTCCTCCTCTGTTTTTGAGTTAATTATTCTTATGCCTGATTCTCTTCTCCGTCTTGGCATACACTAAACCCCGCTCTCTTTTCCCTACTGCAATAATGTAGATGATAATCTCGGCATCATTGACTTCATAAACCAACCTGTAGCCGAGTGAACGGAGCTTGATTTTATATACATCCTTAAAGCCTCGTAACTGACTGGCTGGATTTCGTGGGGTTATGAGGCGTTGTTTCAGCTTCTTCTTAAATTGCTTCTGGATAGGTGGCGCCAGTTTCCCCCACTCTTTTAAAGCGCTTGGAAGAAATTTGACTTTATAACGCATCAATATCAACTTCTATGGCGCTCTCTTTTTCATGTGCACGTTCAGTGACAATTTGAGCTAATTCAGCATCTTCAAGTTGTTCCATAAGATATTCATAAGTCTCAACCGGAACGAGATACGCAGCAGGAATATTGTGATTAAGAATAGCGATGGGCGAACCCTCTGCATCTCTTAGAAGCGCCGTAGGATTTTTCTTTAATTCTGAAATACTTGCAGTGTAACTTGAGAGAACCATATTCATGACAACACCATTAATTTTTAAAACTGCCTAAATACAGTGCCATATATAGACCATATTTTAGATTGTTGCAAGTCGTATTTTAAAAGTTATGCCTCTGGCAGACCGTGTTTGTCTGGCTCTCGTCATCGAATAGCATCACAGGATGTGATGCTTAACACTCGTTGACATTGACAGCAACACATCGCGTTGTTAATCTTGTCAACATGAAGGCCAAGCAGCTTGTCAACAAGCGCCACGTTTTTTCGGATGGAATATCATTCGCTGAAATCATCGTATGGCGGTTGCCAAAACCTGTACCTGGCTCGCACCATTTATTCAAATACAGCTTGGCCTATGTCTACAACGAGGTCTGCGTACTACGCTATGACAATGAACGCGGCAAGGGTGATCACCNNGCATTTAGGAAAAACAGAAGAGGTGTATCTGTTCCGCGGGATTGACGCGTTGCTGTCGGATTTCAGCCGGGACATGAAAGAGGTGGAGAGATGAAAACGGTAAGACTTGAGGTTAAACAATTCGACGATGTTCTCAAAGAGGTTGGGGGCGCCTGCAAAACCGGCAACACAACAGAAACAACAATTAGTTTTGATTCAGCTGACTCGCTGTGGAAAACCATTTCACCGGCGAAACAGCAGATTCTACATGTTATGTCTGGAAGTGGAGTCATCGGTGTTCGTGAACTCGCACGTCAAGTTGGAAGAGATGTAAGTGCAATCCATCGGGACCTGCAAGTGTTGATTGTGGCCGGTATTGTAGATCGCGCCGAGAATGGGAAAGTTATTTTCCCCTACGATGACGTGCATGTGGATTTCAGGTTGAGTGGTGCTGCTTGAAGCCTATAATCTCAATGCCCCCTGCAGGGATAGTAAATCAATTTTGACATGCTCACTTGTCAGCCAACTATGTGCGTTTACAGGCCGCCACTAACCCCAATTATTGAGAGATAATTGTATTGCGACCCCAATTATTTGTAGAATAACAGGCCAATGGTTAAGAGAGGCTTCAAAAATGACCGCACATACGCAAAGCGCAGATCAATTGATGGAAAAAATTCAATCTCTTCCTAGCGAGCGAATTACAGAGGTGGAAGACTTCGTGGATTTCCTGAAAAGCCGGACAAAGCGACGAAAGCCGTCATTCGCCTACAAAGAGACCCTGAATTTTCCGGTGATTAGTGTAGGAAAGTGGCCTGAGGATTTAAGTCTACGGAGAGAGGATATGTATGGTGATGATGGACGATAAAGCGCTATTCGTTGATACCAATATCCTGATCAATGCCAATATCATTGAGACACCATTTCATGAGCAAGCACTGTTCAGCATCAACACAGCATATCAAGCAGACCGGACGATATGGATCAGCCGGCAAATCATTCGTGAATATCTTGCTGTCCTGACGCGACCGCAAACTTTCGAGAATCTCCCCCGGACAACAGTATTGGAACAAGCCATAGACTTCACAGAACGATTCGAGGTGGCGGTCGATACGCCTGCCGTAACAACGCATCTACTACAGTTGCTTGCCGATTTCGATATCGGAGGTAAACAGGTTCATGACGCCAATATCGTGGCCACCATGATGGCTAATGACATCCACTGTCTGCTGACCCACAACGTCAAAGATTTTCAGCGCTTTGAAGCATTAATCAAGATCGAGCAAATCGATTCCTGAAGCGGATCGTGCCTCGATCATTGAATTGAAGCAGGAACTTCGCGAGGCGGGTTCCCAAACTGGGGCTTGAGAACCAGATAAAATCCGTCAATTGTTTCATGATATGAAGGGTCGGTGTTTCGGCATGCCCCGTACGCTTATCCTGGATAACAGGCTATACT
>DEIL01000102.1 GCA_002352445.1 Desulfobulbaceae bacterium UBA2775 | reverse complement strand
GGTGGTTGTTTTATAAAATACTGTTCTCTGAAAGAATGTTTTGCTCCTTTACCACAGGGTCATCTCTGGAATTCTGATGCAGGCCTCGTCTGCCCGGTAATTTCGATTAGAAAAAGTATCCCTTGGCAAGCTTCAATTTGATAGCATTTCTCGTAGGCTAAGATGTTTCCTGATCAGCTTGTTTGTGATCATGCTTAAAAATTTACCTGAAATGGAGCATTCTATATTATTGATGTTTGCATCAAAAAAACCGTTCTATCCAAAAAAAGGCAATATTGTAGATATCAATGACCGCCCTTTCTTTTTATCCGTGTAAGTTTTCAATCCAGCGCATGGCCTCGATGTCGTTTACGTTACCAAGATATCTTTGAGTAGTCCTCAGATCATGCGGCCGCAAGTTAATCCCATCCATTTTGCCAGACTTTTTGACCATGGACCATGGACCATGAAGTGCTGTATGAAATTGGGAATACATAATCAGCCGGCTTAATATTTTCATCTCTAATATAATCAATCAAACGTCGATGAAGTTTGCCCGGAATATAAACTACTTCTCCCCGCCTCCCACTTTTTGGTTTTTGCAGGATCAGCTTACGTTCATCAATATCCGTAGGAGTTAAATTGAGAACCTCACTGATTCTCATACCGGCTCTTGCCATTAACTCCAACATGATTCTGTTTCTGCCCCTCATTGTGCTAAAAATGATTTCATCCACGGTATCCTTATCCAAAATCCGTAATTGGACAGGAGGCGGTTGCCTGAATATTTTCCTGATGACAGCATTATAGCAGGAATTTTTCATATCAGGCTGTGATGTGCCAATAATAAAGTTGAAAAAAGAGGAAAGGACAGAGTAGCGGTTCCGTTTGGTGGTTTGTTTCCGGTTAAGTGTGAGTTTAGTCAGAAAAGAAAGAGCATCTTCTATAGAAATAGAATCGATCGTTCTTTCTCCGAACTGATTATTGAATTCTCGTAGAACAAATTCAACGCACCTCAGAGTATTATGTTAAGAATTGGCCTTATGGTACTCCAGGTGGTATTGTGCTGCTTTCTCGATTTTCATCATCGCACCTCCTCTGATTCCTATGTTGTGAACTCTTCAGAGAAGAGTATGATGAATGACATTTTATCGATGGTCTGTTTGTATCAATAATTTCAATTGCTCCATTTACTGTTTGTTTTCCGGAAAGAATACTTCTTTTCTTGTGAGTTTTTCAGGCATGATTACATTGGAGCTTCACAGTAGAAGAAGGTAAACTTGCAATTGTTCTTAAATTGTAAAGATTGCCAAGAGACATATTTGGGGTGGGGTAGCAGATAACACAATTGACGGCCGACCTCATTTTGCAATTCCCTGCTCTTTTTTCAGATTTTTCTTGGCCTCTACTCGAAACAGATGTTCCACCTTCAGCGGTTGCTGGCCAGAGTAGGAAATCGGATTAATACAGTTTCCGAAGCTGACATTACCGGAGAACAGATAGCCTCGTTTCTTCTTGAGAATCTTTCGAAAAATAAAAAGTTGCCTGTTACCGTTAATCTTAATGGGGCAATTGAGGTTGCAATGATACTGGACAGGTTACTTAAAGAAAAGAGCTGAACCTGAGACCTCTGCTGCCACAGGGTGGCAAAAAAATCCTTTCAATCCGGAATCCTCTGGATGTGTTCTTTCTTCATTTAAATTACATATATGTAAAAACTATCTAATTTATCATACATATATGTAATTTACAGGTTTGTTTGTTGTCATATTGAACGATCACTAGCAAGCTTAACTCCTTAGTAGGTAGAGAAAAACTTATTTTTGAACTGTTTGGCATGAGTTTTGTAGTAACCAAGTGGCAATTGATGAATTGTCAATCAGGTATTCTTTCAAAAAGAACATAATCTAATCCAAACGGAGGAGTTTTGTGAAGAAAATTAATAACTACAAGAATTACTGGGGTGGCGCCGTTTTCCTTGCTGGTTCGATCCTTGCTGTACCCGCTCTCGCGGAGGAACCAGGTCTCGGAGATACGGTGGTTCAGTTGGCCTATTCAGTGGACACCTTCTATTTTTTGATGTCGGGTGCCTTGGTAATGTGGATGGCGGCAGGCTTTACCATGCTGGAGTCTGGACTGGTCAGGGGTAAAAACACAGTAGAAATATTGACCAAAAACGTTGCCTTGTATGCAATCGCCTGCATCATGTATATGGTCGTTGGTTACAATATCATGTACGGGGATGGGGTTAATGGACTAATCCCGGGACTTAGTTTCTTTCTCGGCGCAGACAACACTGTGGATGAAGTTTTAAAGAGCGGTGGTGAGACCTATTACTCCAACATGTCCGATTTCTTTTTTCAGGTTGTTTTTGTTGCAACAGCAATGTCGATTGTTTCCGGTGCTGTTGCAGAGCGTATGAAGCTCTGGTCTTTCCTCCTGTTTGCTGTAGTTATGACAGGTGTGATCTATCCGGTACAGGGGTACTGGAAGTGGGGTGGTGGTTTTTTGGACGGACTTGGTTTTTTAGATTTTGCCGGTTCCGGCGTTGTCCATCTCTGTGGTGCTTCCGCTGCACTGGCGGGGGTTATTCTCCTCGGTGCGAGGAAAGGAAAATATGCTAATGGCAAAATAAAAGCTATTCCTGGCGCCAATCTTCCACTGGCAACTCTGGGTACCTTTATACTCTGGTTAGGCTGGTTTGGCTTTAACGGTGGGTCGGAATTAAAGATTAGTAATATCGAAGAAGCAAATGCAGTTTCAATGGTATTCGTAAACACCAACACAGCTGCAGCCGGAGGGCTGGTGGCCGCCCTTTTATTGGCCAGGGCGTGGTTTGGTAAGGCTGACCTTACCATGGCACTCAATGGGGCTCTTGCCGGCCTCGTTGCCATTACGGCAGAACCGCTCACACCGAGCCCTCTTCTGGCAACTGCTGTTGGTGCGATAGGTGGCCTGATCGTAGTTGCTGCGATAATTTTTATCGATAAGGCAAAAATAGATGACCCGGTTGGTGCAATTTCGGTTCACGGTGTTGTCGGTATATGGGGTCTTCTTGCGGTTGCATTTACTAATCCTAAAGGATCTCTTCTTGCACAGTTGATCGGCATTGGAACGATTTTTTCCTGGTGTTTTGTGACGAGCTTTATTGTATGGCTTGTTATTAAGGGAGTCATGGGTATTCGTGTCAGTGAAGAAGAAGAGATGGAAGGCGTAGATGTTGCAGAGTGTGGTCTTGCGGCATATCCGGAATTTACCAAAGATTGATGGCGTCGTAAAAAGTCGCCTGTTTCGTCATTCCCGCGCAGGCGGGAACCCCGTTAATTCAGTATGTTCTGGATTGAAGTCTACGCTATCTCCCGCCTGCGCGGGAATGACAGGACAGCGAATAATTTAGGTTTTTACAAGTTCATCAAAGATTGAAAAAGGAGAATCGTTTTGAAAAAAATAGAGGTAATTATTAAACCTTTTAAGCTTGAAGCGGTAAAGGAAGCACTGACGGAAATCGGCATCACTGGAATGACTGTGTCTGAGGTCAAGGGTTATGGTCGTCAGAAGGGACATAAGGAGATGTACCGCGGGGCTGAATATAATGTGGATTTTAATCCCAAAATTAAGATAGAACTTGTCCTGGTCGCTGAACTGGTTGAGAAGGTAGTTGAGACAATACGGAATGCGGCAAACAGCGGCAAGATCGGTGATGGCAAGATATTTGTAATACCGGTTGAACGTGTTGTTCGGGTGCGTACCGGCGAGGAAGACAAGGCCGCGGTGTAATGCATGATTTCAAA
>DEIL01000065.1 GCA_002352445.1 Desulfobulbaceae bacterium UBA2775 | reverse complement strand
GAGTTGGTGCTATTAGATGAGCCCAAAGACCATCGAACAAAGGAGGCGGCTTAAGCAAAAGTAATGCCACATATGTGACTTTCAAAGAACTATTTTTCGAAAATTAGAGTATATACTGACCACAATATGTAGGGGTAGGTTGAGCTAAGTAGATGCCCCAGAATTATTATTAAAGACATATAGAGCTTTTTACGTAAGCATTCACGGGGTTAAGAATTCTTGACTTGAGCCCCGTTATCATTGAAAAAAATTATTTAGAACATGTATTTAAATTTAGTTTAATCTGGTTATCCACAAAGCTGAAGTTATTAAGGGCTAACCAACTGAATATATGTTGGTTTTACCTGGAAATGGCGGTTTTCTATGAATCGTCTGTGTTTTCAAATGGATAACGCAATGTCACTTCAGCTTTGTGGATAACCAGGTAGTGTAATATTGTAGCAATACTTTATCAGAATCATTTTTTTTGAAAAATGGCTTTAAAATTTTACTCTTTATAGACACATAGCATACTCGGTAACGCCTGTAATGGGAAGTAAAATCCTTTTGAAGAAATGTTATTTTCGGGGTTAATATTTTGAAAGTTTTGTTTGTTTTAGATCATGCACCAGATTACAGAGAATCATTCTTGCAGGTACTTGGTGAACATGTGGACCTCACTGTGGTAGCACAGCCGTGCGAGCCGGATGGATTGATGCCTCCAACTGGGCGTAATGGATACGAATACATTGAGATTAAAGGGAAAAAATTTTCTGGGTTAGTATGGCAGCAGGGTCTAAATCGGATCCTACACTCGCAGCCATGGGATGTAATGTGCTTCGCTTTAAACCTACGTCAAGTAAGCCGAGTCGCTCTCTTTTTGATGGATAAACGTTATAGGGATCGGTGGGTTTGGTGGGGACACATATTTGGACAAAACTCGTCTAGGTTGTTAGATAGTCTGCGTCGCTTATTGCTGTCAAGCGGTGTTGGATGTCTGACCTATAGCGAGGAGATTGCAGAGGAAGTTAGGGCTCGATATGGTGCGAATGCCACCAGCTTCAATAACACTCAGGTTCGAGAGGATGACTTCCGAGTTGGGCAGTTTTGTGAACATTCTGAAATTCGGTTGTTGTTCGTGGGCCGCTTTCAAGCACGAAAACGGTTGGAACGTTTGGTAGATCTGGCAGTACGGCGCTCCGACGTCTTTATCCGGCTGGTCGGTCCTGGTATGGATGAATTGAGAGTGCCGGATAATCTGTTTAATTCAGAACGCATGGAGATTTTTCCGCGAACTGTGGGCAAGGATCTAAATCCACATTTTGACTGGGCGGACTTGGTAGCAAATCCTGGACATGTGGGGTTGATGGTAATGAACACTGCGCAACATGGTAAGGGCATCGTGATCGATTCGGATAGCCTTCACGCACCGGAGTACTGGTTAGCGAAGGAGGCAGAACAACCCTTTATCCCATTTGGTGATCATAGCGTAGTGGATCGCTTTGTCGACGAAATAAAGCAGCACCGCAAACAGCTCCAAGATTTTGGGGATCGCCTCCAGGCTATTGCGAGGCAGAAGTACACAATCGAGGCAATGGTTAGTACTCATTTTTCGAAGTTCGAGGAAATTGTTAATATAAAAGCAAATGATATGTAGAATAAAAAAATGGCCCAATAATATACGATTGGCATATAATTTTTCAATTGATTGAAGGGTTTTTTGTAAAAGGCATTATTGCTATTTTAGGTGTGCTTGGTGGTAAAATGATTTGTGATTTAAAAAAAACATGAACATCGATCTCATTGCCGGCGCCCGCCCAAACTTCATGAAAATCGCTCCCATCATCGATGCTATCAAAACGAAGCAAGGGAATGGCGCGAATATCATTTTTCGCTTGATCCATACCGGTCAGCATTACGATGTAAACATGAGCGGTAGTTTCTTCGAAGAGCTGGGCATTCCGGAGCCGGATATCAACCTGGGAGCTGGCGGAGGGAGCCAGTCGGAGCAGACGGCATCTATCATGATGGGTTATGAAAAGGTGCTGCATGAAAAACGAGCAGACTTGTGCCTGGTCGTAGGCGATGTCACCTCCACCATGGCCTGCGCCATCGTGGCCCGCAAAATGGGGGTGGGTGTGGCTCATGTGGAAGCTGGAATCCGGTCCGGAGACTGGACCATGCCTGAGGAAATCAATCGGGTAGTGACCGACAGCCTCACGAATCTGTTTTTCACCACCTCTGAAACGGCCAATCAAAACCTGAAAAACAGCGGCGTTAAAAAAGATTGCATCTGTTTTGTTGGCAATACGATGATCGATACGCTCTTGAAGCAGATGCCCCGGTTTAAGAGACCACCCATTTGGGAAAAGGTCGGGCTGACAAAGGGTGAATATATCGTGTTGACCCTGCACCGCCCCGCCAATGTGGATGAAGAAGGAAAGCTAAAGGTGCTGATGGATGAAATCGTGCGGCATTCAAACGAATTACCGCTGGTGTTTCCGGTGCATCCCCGAACCGCCAAAGTTATTCAGCAGTTGGGAATCAATGCGCCGAAAATCTATATGATACAGCCGCTGGGGTATTTGGAATTCAACTACCTGGTCAAACATGCCAAAGCGGTGCTGACCGATTCTGGAGGCATTACCGAAGAAACCACTGTGATGGGCATTCCTTGTATGACCCTGCGGGATAATACCGAACGGCCCGAAACCATTACGGTGGGGACTAATGAGTTGATTGGAACCGATCCGCGAAATATAGGGCCGGCCATGAAAAAGCTTTTTTCCGGGAAGTGGAAAAAAGGCAGTATCCCGGAAAAATGGGATGGGAAGGCAGCGGATCGGATCGTGGAGGTTTTGTTGTCCGCAGATTGCGCAGATTGTTTTGAATAAGGGCAAGGGGCAGGGGGCAGAGTTTGGTTTTACCAGCTGGCATTCGGATAATATTTTTGGATTGTTACGTCTTTTGTAATTAGAAGGTTTTCATCAAGTGCTGCCTGGGC
>DEIL01000324.1:346-9457 GCA_002352445.1 Desulfobulbaceae bacterium UBA2775 | reverse complement strand
CAGGCACGGTGGGGAACCCATGGTGATCACAGCATCATCGCCCTGACTGCTTCAAATCATCAGGATGTGTTTCAGATTACCGTCGATGCCTTCAACCTGGCAGAGACTTACAGAACACCGGTTATCCTTCTTCTTGATGAAGCCGTGGGACATATGCGCGAAAAACTTATTATCCCAGAGGAAGGAGAACTTGAGGTTGTCAATCGGTTACGGACATCTCTTGGCAGGGATGTGGACTATCACCCCTATCTGCCAAGGGAAGATGGCCGTCTACCCATGTCAGATTTTGGCGATGAACACAGGTTTAATGTGACTGGACTTTTTCATGATATGTGGGGCTTTCCATCAGCTAATCCCAAGGTGATCAGTGGACTGCTCAGACATCTTGTTGACAAGATAGAGAACAATGTCCAGTCGATAACCAGATATAAAGAACATTATCTCGAAGGGGCGGAGTATATTATGATCTCCTACGGTTCGTCGGCCAGATCAGCCATTCACCTGGCAAAAGCGAGAAGGGAAAGAGGTGAAAAGATGGGGGTTCTTGAACTGCAGTCTCTCTGGCCTTTTCCCAGGGAACTGGTGAGGGAGAAATGTGAGGGTGCCAAAGCCGTTTTGGTGGTGGAGATGAATATGGGACAGGTACTTGCCCAGGTAAAAGCTGCAGTGAGGAAGCCGGGCCGGGTTTTTCTCGGCAATCGTATCGACGGAAAACTTATCACGCCTTCAGATATAAAGACATATTTTCGAGTTATCCAGGGGAGGGGAGTATAATATGGCTGTTAAAGATTATTTACGACAGAGGTTTTTCCCTCACATGTGGTGCCCCGGCTGTGGGCATGGTACTATTCTCAACTCCCTGCTCCGCGCAATCGAAGAGCTGGAGTTGGAAAAAAAAGATATAGTCATGACCTCTGGTATAGGGTGTTCCGCCAGAATTTCCGGTTATGTTGACTTTCATTCTCTGCATACCATGCATGGACGTGCACTGGCATGCGCTACAGGAGTGAAACTGAGCAGGCCTCACCTTAATGTCATTGTACCCATGGGAGATGGTGACGCCCTTGCAATCGGTGGAAATCATTTCATCCATGCGGCAAGAAGAAATATTGATATCACTGCAATTGTCATGAACAATCGTATTTACGGTATGACTGGTGGTCAGTTTTCTCCTCTGTCCGGTGTTGGTATTAAGGCAACTACCGCCCCGTATACCACCATAGACAATAATTTTGATGTGGTTGAGCTTGCTACGGCTGCGGGGGCTTCCTTTGTTGCCCGTTCAACAGCTTATCACGTAAAAGAGTCCACCGATATCCTGAAACAGGCAATACAGCATAAAGGTTTTTCGGTGGTTGAAATCCTCTCCCAGTGTCCGACCCATTATGGCAGGAAGAACAAGGAAGGGGATGCCGTATCCATGCTTGAGCTTCATAAAACTAATACGGCAAAGATAGGTTCCAAGGCTCTGGAAAAAAATCCGGTCCTGACCCCGCGAGGTATCTTTGTTGATACGGATAAACCGGAATATTGTGCAGAGTATGAGAAGGTAATTGCCTTTGCAATGAAGGAGAAAACGTCATGAAGCATATTCGACTTGTATTCTCAGGATCAGGCGGTCAGGGGGTAATTACAGCTGCTATTATTCTGGCGGAGGCTGCAGTTATGTACGAGGGTATGGAAGCCGCTCAGTCTCAGAGCTACGGCGCTGCGGCAAGAGGGGGTGCCACCCGGAGTGATATTATTCTCTCTGATGAACCTATTAATTATCCCGGCGTTGTTCAGCCAAATATTCTGGTCTGTTTGACCCAGGAAGCGTATAACCTCTATTCTGCTATTATCAGACCAGGTGGAACGTTGATCACTGACAGCCGTTTTGTTGAAACAACTAAAAAGGTAGATGCAAGGCAGACAGAGTTGCCCATGTACGAGACTGTAATGAAAGAAATAGGCAAACCAATTGTTTTTAATATCTGTGTACTCGGTGCCTTGATCGGCAGCACCGAACTGCTGCGGCCGCAATCTGTAATGAAGGCTATCGGTGACAAGGTACCGAAAAGTTTTCTGGAGATGAACAAGAGGGCGTTTGATCTTGGCCTTACCCTGGCAGGAGAAGGGGAGTAAGAGGACGAAAATTATTAATGTTGCATTGTTAAAAAGCTGATATCCCGCTGAGGGTATCAGCTTTTTTTGTTACTATCCTAACCCCGATGAACGGGATAAGTACCTTGAAAGTATATGTGACCACATAACTTCAAAAGACACTTCTAAGTTTTTTGTTTTTTATGACAGGGTTTTAGGAATAAGGTCCTAAAGTGGGTTAGTCTACCTGGAGGTAAATGTTCTGGAGTGCTTCATATTTGTTCATTTGGGACTTCGAAGCATAGTTTGCCTATTCGAGAAGGCCAAAATGGATGAAGATGAGGTGCTCCTGAACATTTACTTTTCTCTTACCATCCCGGATGGTGTTTCTCTGCATACCCCCTGTCAATTCTTCCTGTAATCATGGATGGAATCATCGGCCTGTGGTTCTTTAACAGCAGGGCGGCAACATGGGCCAGAAACAGCATCATAAAGATCCCGCCGGTTACAGTGTGGGTGATGGCCACCCACTGCAGAAATATCGGGTCAAGGACAATGGCGCCGAGATTCTTGTAGGACTTGATTAATCCTGTGACAATAAGCAGCAGGGATGTGGTTCCGATGATGGTGTAGATAACTCTCTGCTTGGCCTGGAACTTCTCATGGTAAGGCTCCTCTCCAAGCCCAAACATGGCCTTAAATCCCTTTATGGAGTTACCGATATCCCCTCGCCTGGGCAGGATACTGAATTCGCACCTGCGGTAGTGATAGACAAGGTGGAAACAGACGGCGGCGGTGAAAACGGCGGCCGTCAGATAGTGAATCACCAGGGTGATTTCATAGTTGCTTGACCAGGCGAACCCCGGCACCTTTATAAGGTTATAGCGCTTATACAGAGGGAGTTGACCAAAACCTGAGAAGAGCAACAGGATGCCGCTGAGTGCGACGACCCAGTGGGTGATGCGAACAGTAAGCGAGTGGCGGATGCGTGTTGCCATTATTTATCCTCCGTTTCTGCGGTTTCACCCCTGGTAAGACCGAGGGCGGCAGCCACACCGATAATGGGGGCTACAAGACTGAGCTGTGTCCACAGGTTCTGTTTCTCGAGAATGTTTTCCGCATTGTGAAGGGGAACAGGTTTGCTTTTTTCCTTCGGGTTATGGTTGGTGGATAAGGCCTTATCTATTTTGTCAAAAGCTATCGGTGAAAAGTAGATTGTAGAGGTGCCGCCATTTTCATCCATGCCATAAAGATGGCCATGCCTATCTTCTTTTAACTGTGCGGCCTGGTTT
Organism: Desulfobulbaceae bacterium UBA2775; assembly: GCA_002352445.1. Lineage (GTDB taxonomy): Bacteria > Desulfobacterota > Desulfobulbia > Desulfobulbales > Desulfocapsaceae > Desulfomarina. The sequence continues at coordinate 6,083 of DEIL01000324.1, read as the reverse complement.
AAAATGTCCTCACGTCGGCCGATTGTCATTGCCTTCTGCGGGCATGAAACCATGCAGTAGGGTGTTTTTCCTTCGGCGAGCAGATCCCTGCAAAGGTCACATTTATACATGACACCACCACCGGCAACCGGTAAATATTTTTGCCAGAGGGTGTAGATACCCACTCCTGCCTGCCTCTGTGGGACATGCCAGGGACAGACAGCGCGACACTTAGCGCCGCCGAAACAGAGGCTGTGATCAATATATACAGGCCCCTCTGCTGTTTTATGTTTGACACCAAAAGGGCAGAGTTTGGCGCAGGGCGGATTGTCGCAATGCATGCACCGTCTCGGAATAGAAATTTTCTTTCCGTCAACCTCTACCTGCTGGATAAAGAGCCAGTTATAGGGAGTGAAACGGTCGATCAAATGCTGCTTGTCCGACCAGTCCTCGTATTTTTTCTGAGGCCAGTAATTGAGCAGCTGATCTTTATCCACTTTGGGAAACAGATCCTTTTTCCCTGTTCTGCAGGCAGAGACACAAAGTGGAGTCTCTTTTCCCTCGCAGCCATCACATTTACTGAGATCGATAAGGGTAGCAAAGGAGTCCGGGCCGATTTTTGCTTCACTCCTTACTGCCGGTGCCAGTGTGACCAGCCCGGCTGCTCCGATCACTTTGAGCAAGGTTCTTCTGGAAATTGTCATAGTGCCTCCTGGCGCTATTTTTTCAGCAATCCTATCAAATATCCTGCAAATGTCCATATTAAATTTAATGCTTTATTACTGCCGGCAGGGGAAGAACATCGGACAAACAGGAGAAATGTTTTTTGGTGATGCCGGGGGTGGGTAAGGTTTGGAAAGGGGCCGGATTCATGATATTATTAAGGGAGAAACAATGAAGGAGGACCCTATGGAATATATCAGGTTTTTTGCAACGGTTGACAGTGATGATGTCGGGCTGGTCGGCGGAAAAAATGCAAGCCTTGGCGAGATGTATCAACATTTGGCCCACCTGGGGGTTAGTGTTCCCCATGGCTTTTCGACCACCCGTGATGCGTATGGACTGCTGCTCTCTCAAAATAATCTTTCCAAACGTATTGAATCAATTATCGGGGATCTGGATGTTGAGGATGTCGCCCAGCTCCAGTCATGCGGCAAAGCGGTTAGAGAGCTGATTTTAGACGAGGAACTGCCGCCGGAACTTGCAGCCGGGATCATCATAGCGTACGCCCAACTCTCAGACGAGTACGGCGAGAAAGAAATTGATGTTGCCGTACGCTCCTCAGCTACTGCTGAAGATCTTCCCGATGCCAGTTTTGCCGGACAACAGGAAAGCTATCTGAATATTCGTGGTGAACATTCTCTACTTTTACATGTAAAGAGATGTTTTGCCTCCCTCTTTACCGACCGTGCCATCAGCTATCGTCACAGCCGGGGGTTTGATCATCGCAAGGTCGCACTCTGTGTCGGTATCCAGAAGATGGTGCGCAGTGATCTCTCATGCAGTGGAGTGATGTTTACACTTGATACGCAGAGCGGTAATGACAATGTGATTATGATCAATGGTGTTTTCGGACTGGGTGAGAATATTGTAGGAGGTCGGGTTAATCCTGATGAATTTTATGTTTTCAAGCCGACACTCAAAGAGAACAAAACTGCGATCATCAAGCGTCAGCTCGGTTCAAAAGAGATGAAGATGATCTATGATAAAAAGAGCAAAACACTTAATGTTTCTACCACCCCTGATGAGCGTGCACAGTTTACACTCAGTGATGATCAAGTCGAAACACTGGCGCGTCATGCACTTGCTATCGAGAAACATTATGGCATGCCGATGGATATAGAATGGGCCATGGATGGTGATAACGGTAAGATCTATATTGTTCAGGCACGTCCCGAGACGGTGCATTCCAGGAGGCTGGGCTCCAGGAGAACTGATAGTATTGAAAAATATAGAGTGCTGGAGGATACATCAAAACGCACCCGGCTGCTGACCGGCCGGGCAATCGGCGAGAAGATCGGTGTTGGCGTGGTGAAAGTGATCCGCGATCTGAGCGAGGCGTCTCGATTTAAGGCAGGTGAAGTTCTCGTTACCGATATTACCGATCCTGACTGGGAGCCGCTGATGAAAAAAGCGTCGGCCGTTGTGACCAGTAAGGGTGGGCGTACCTGCCATGCAGCGATTGTGGCACGGGAGATCGGGGTGCCTGCTATTGTCGGTACTTCCAATGCAATGGAACTCCTCCAGGATGGTATGGAGGTGACGGTATGCTGCGCCGAAGGTGAAGAGGGGCATGTCTATGAGGGACGGGTCGATTTCAAACTTGAGTCAATCGATCTGAAAGATCTGGAAGAGCCGAAAACAAAACTCTTGATGAATGTCGGCAATCCTGAAAAGGCTCTGGCTCTTGCTTTGATTCCAAGCCAGGGGGTCGGACTGGCCCGCATGGAGTTTATTATCAACAACCATATCAAAGCCCACCCGATGGCGCTTTACGATATGCATCAAGGTCGATTTGTTAAAGACAGTGAACAGATTGAACAACTGATGCAGGGATTTAGTGATCCAAAGAGTTTTTTTATCGATGGACTCTCTGCAGGGGTCGGCATGATTGCGGCAGCCTTCTATCCCAATCCGGTGATTGTACGCACCAGTGATTTTAAGTCCAATGAGTATAAACATATGCCCGGGGGAGAAGCCTACGAAAAAGATGAAGAGAACCCGATGATCGGTTTTCGTGGCGCCAGCCGTTACTATTCCGAGGCGTATAAAGAGGCTTTCAAATGGGAGTGTGAAGCACTTAAAAAAGTGCGTGACGATATGGGGTTGACCAACGTCAAGCTGATGCTGCCCTTTGTGAGGACGCCGGACGAGGGTCGCAGGGTAATCGCTATAATGAATGAGATGGGTTTGATCCAGGGTAAAAATGATCTGGATATCTATGCGATGTGCGAGATCCCCAGTAACGTTATCTTTGCCGATGAATTTTTAAAGGTATTCGACGGCTACAGTATCGGTTCAAACGACCTGACACAGCTCACTCTGGGCGTTGACCGTGACAGCACCCTGGTGGCACATATTTTTGATGAACGGAACGAAGCGGTGAAACGGATGCTTAAAATGGCTATCGATGCCTGCAAAAAAGAGGGAAAGTATATCGGTATTTGTGGTCAGGCTCCATCAGATTATCCTGAAATCACCGAGTTTCTGGTTGAGAATGGGATCGATTCGATCTCTCTCAATCCTGACTCTGTTCTCAAGATGCGGCAGGTGGTTGTAGAACTTGAAAAACGCCTCTAAACTTGTTCCAGAAATTTCTTGTGAATATGAACAAACATGATCTGTTCAATTCCGGTCAACTGTCACAAAACCCAGCAGCATATGCAGAATCGGGCCAAAATGTTCTAGCTGGACTGCAGAGCCCCAGCCATGGCTTGTCCCTGCAGGAGGCTGCTGCCAGACTGAAAAAATACGGTCGTAATGCACTGCCTGAAAGCAAACCACCCGGTGTATTCCAGGTTTTCCTGCATCAGTTTGCCAGCCCTTTGATTTACGTTTTACTTGCTGCAGCTCTGGTTTCCATCATCATTAGAGAATTTTCAGATGGAGCTTTCATCGGAGGAGTTTTGCTGATTAACGCCATCATCGGTACTATTCAGGAATATTCTGCACAAAAATCCGCCGATGCTTTGCAAAAACTGGTCACTGCAAATGTACATGTCCTGCGCGATGGTGAAACCTATGAAGTCAATGCTGACGAAATTGTACCCGGCGATATTATTTCACTTGAATCCGGCGCCCGCGTTCCCGCGGATATCAGATTGCTCAGCTGCCACGATCTTGTGATCGATGAATCATTGTTAACGGGCGAATCAATAGCAGTAATGAAAAACCATGACGTGATTCTGGCGGTGGACACCGCACTTGGTGATCGGGGTAATATGGCCTATGCAGGGACCATGGTCAGCCGCGGGCGCGGGCAGGGTGTTGTTGTATCTACTGCTCTTTATACCGAGCTCGGTCACATTGCTGAATCTGTATTGGGCATAACACATGCGAAAGCACCGTTGCAGATTCGTATGGAAATATTCACCCACCGGATCGCTATCTTTGCCAGTCTGGCAGTACTGTTGATGGCCTGTGTGGCCTTTTACCGCGGTATGGTTTTATATGAGATTTTTCTTTCCTCCGTAGCCCTTTCCGTTTCAATTATTCCGGAAGGATTGCCGGTGGCCCTGACAGTTGCCCTGGCGATAGGTATGCGGCGGATGGCAAGGCGTGATGTCATTGTGCGCAGACTTGTTGCAGTGGAAGCATTGGGTTCATGCACCTATATCGCAACAGATAAAACCGGCACCCTGACAGTCAACCAGTTGACCGTTCGTCAACTGGCATTCCCAGGCCTGGATGTCTGGGAGGGCACGGGTGCAGGTGAAAATGTGGAAGGCATTATCCTGACCTCTGAAGGTATACCTGATATGGAGCAGCAGGCACTGGTGCATGAAATATGCCGTGCTGCCGTGCTGGCCAATGAAGGATTGCTGGCCCGCCGAAATAACGAATGGGTGCATCATGGAGATGCGGTAGATGTTGCGTTACTGGTTATGGCACATAAAGCCGGGTTTGTCAGAGAGGATAGTACGAGCATCTTTCCGGAACTGAACATCATACCTTTCGAATCAGAGCGGCTGTTCAGCGCCAGTCTGAATATGGTCAACGGCAAACCATACGGTTTTGTCAAGGGGGCCATTGAAAAACTGCTCCCCATGTGCAGTTATATGGCATCAGCGGGAGAGACAGTCAAGATTAATCGCTCCCTGTTGTTGAATCAGGCTGACAAGTTAGCCGCGGAAGGATATCGCGTTATCGCACTGGCGTCCGGGGAAGTTGAAATTGCGGAAAAGGAAGATTTCACTGAGCAGTATTTGACAAACTTAAAATTTATTGGCTTGCTCGGTCTCATTGACCCTCTCCGCATTGAAGCAAAAGGTGCGGTTAAAAGCTGCAGGGATGCCGGAATCAAAGTGGCCATGATCACCGGGGATCATCCGTCAACGGCATATGCAATTGGCTGTGAGCTTGAGCTGGTCGAGTCACCTGACCAAGTCATCACCGGGTCTGCCCTGAAACAGGCGATGGCCGATGGGAAGGGGCTGATGGAAATGGACCGGCTAACCCGTCAGGCCCGTGTTTTTGCACGGGTGGAACCGCAGCAGAAGCTGGACATTGTACAATCCTTACAACGAAACGGTCATTTTGTAGCTGTTTCCGGTGATGGAGCCAATGACGCCCCCGCCATTCGTGCAGCACAGGTCGGAGTCGCAATGGGAAAAAGCGGCACAGACGTAGCCCGGGAAGCAGCTGAGATTATCATAACGGATGATAATTTTGACTCCATTGTCGCCGGTGTTGAAGAAGGACGGATCGCCTACGCGAATGTCAGGAAAGTTATCTTTTTATTGATCTCCACCGGCGCAGCCGAGCTGGTGTTATTTACCCTTTCACTTGCCACAGGTATGCCGCTTCCTCTGATGGCGGTACAGTTGCTATGGCTCAATCTGGTCACCAACGGCATACAGGATATTGCCCTGGCATTTGAACCAGGTGAAGGGGGAGAGCTGCACCAAAAACCAAGGCCACCCCAGGAAGGAATCTTTAACCGCCTGATGATCGAACGTGTGATTCTCTCTGCACTGGTTATAGGCATTGTCGCCTTTTCACTGTTCAAGTGGTTGCTCGATCATGGCTATACCATTGA
>DEIL01000324.1:0-266 GCA_002352445.1 Desulfobulbaceae bacterium UBA2775 | reverse complement strand
TTTCGTCATAATCCACTGAGAAATTATGTGCTTCTCTTCGGTACTGCAATTGCCCAGTTGATACATATTGGCGCCATGTATACCCCCTGGTTGGGAAATGTACTCGGCGCACACCCTGTTTCGCTCAAAAACTGGTTGTTACTGTTAGGGCTGGCCTTGTCTGTACTGGTTGTCATGGAACTGCACAAACTGTTACGCTTATATCTGAACAAAATGAGATTGGGGTAAGGGAAGGGGAGTGATGAGTCACAGCAGGGCGTCAAATA
>DEIL01000009.1 GCA_002352445.1 Desulfobulbaceae bacterium UBA2775 | reverse complement strand
GTGTCAAGCACTCCAGAGAAGTGTAAAGTCTACTTTTTTCCTGAAATGTTCATAAATGGTCGTGCCTAAAATAATGTGCCAGAAAAGAAGCATTCTGGTCGGTGGCTGAATCTTACTCCGAACAGGCCAACTCATGATGTTCATTACATCGTCAGCGTTGGAGGTACCGGTAAAATATGGATATTATTTGTGTATGTTGGTGGAGTCAGATAACGGAGTGCACTGTTGGGTCAATAGGAGGGGGGGTAGATGGTACTATTGCTAAAAGGTAAAATCAGGGTGCCAGTTTTGCGTCAAGTTCTGCAGGAAGAGTGGCATAAAAACCTACATGCAAAAGGTAATCGTTGTAGAGTCGGGAGGAAACTCGAACAACCCTTCCTACAGCGGCGAAGCTTATCTCTTTTCCTTTGTGGCTGAAGGTGAAAGCAATAGAAAAGGATCTGCTAAGCAGTTGTTTAACAATAGTTTTTGTATTGCATTTGATCGAGAAAGAGGCACCAGAACGAGAAATCTCTTCTAACTCCCCGTTGAAAGATACTTTTGTTTTATTTCCGCTCTTATCTAGCAGAATCGCTTTTGCCCGCCCTTGAGCAGGGTGCCGTGGGTGGGTATGATGTTCCCGCTCTTTTATTTCTAAAATATGGTCTATCTTTCCAAATTTTTGACAATATTCCAGGATTTTACTTTGCAAACCTGGGTGTTTTTCTTCCCAGCTTTCTACTTTCATGCCCTCCAGGCATCTCAATTGCACTTCTGTTTTGGTTATCGCTGTAGCTGAACAAAGGGCGATTGTGGCAAAAGTATACTCCCCAAGAATATCGCCCCGTCCAAGTTGAGCCAACATTTTGAGCTTATTTCCCTGTTGGGGAAGACTAATAGCAACTCTACCTTTCTCAATAAAAAACAGTCTATTGTTGAGAGAACCGTATTTCAACAAAATCTTTTTCTCTGGCAGAATATACTTTTTCATGCTGTGAAAAAGACAGTTCCGTTCTTCTATAGTGAGTTGCTCATAGAGTTCAGGCCAGATTGCCAGATGATCTTTATCGATAGCCGCCGACATTCCGTTTTCTATCATCTCAGCAGTTTTAATCGCATCGCTAATAGCCATTGGGGCTGTTTCGATAAGTTTATTGCGAAGCCTCTCTGCTCCCTCGAAATCCTCAGCCTCGATTGCTAGTTTAATCCCACCGGAAAGTACTTTTACCTTGTCGGATATGTTTTTTTCGGCCGATTGAACGGATTGTCCTTGTTGTGATGACATGATTAGCGTCCTCGCATAGTAATGGTCGGCAAACAATCGGTACAAGCAGTCAATCTATAATTACAATTATAGATTCTAAAACAAGTAAACTCAAGCCCGATTTGCTCCCGAACTATCAATTGTAACGCCTGATCTGTTAGCAGCTACACCACTCTATCGGCATGGGTAGGTTGACATGGTCAAGACGAGATAGAAACAAAAGACTGAACATTATTAAGCCTGTACGTATCACAACGGTATTACACTTGATTGTTTTTAGTTGTTATATCATTGGTTTGACTGGTCGGCCGTAGGCTCGAATCCTACCGCCCCGACCGGTACATCACTATAGAGTTGGTCATTTTTTCAAAGGCCGTATTTTCTTTTTTCCGGAACCGCAGCTTGTGCTTTCTGGTTGTTTGTTCCTGAAATACGGAATTATCTATTCTTGGAGAACGAATATCAGGAAAAAATGGACTTTGCTTAAAGTACATTGCCTTTTTGTTGGTGTAATTTAACCCTTATTAACAGTGTGTTAACTGCTCATTTTAGAAGTGGCATAGTAGTTGCTTTATTCCTTACAGGTCAGGAAAGTTCAAACAATAATTCCTAAGGAGGAAAGAAATGAAAACTAAACTTTTGATCGTATTAATTGCATTAGGCGTTGTTTTACCACTTGTTGCACATGCAGTTCCTTGCGGTGTGGTAGGAACTGGAGTAATGCCGAGTATTGATTGCACAGATGGTAGTGGTTCTAATGATAGTGAAGATGCCTTGAATGACAATTGGTTTTTTGGATACAATGATTGGGAAGAATTGGATAAGTCAAATGATGCTGGTGAGGTTAATGAAGATTGGTGGACAGGAGACTTTACTGGTACTGAAGGTTCCTTTACGCTAAATAGCAGCATTTGGTCAGAATATGATCATATTGCCGTCGTACTAAAGGATGGTGGGGCATACGATATTAATGATCCGGATTACCCAGAGATCTCGTCTGTCTCCTGGTCAGCGTATCTACTTCCTGTTGGTGTGTTAGAATATGAATGGCTTTATGGTTATGGGAGTAACGGACAACTCAAAGAACTTTCACACGCAACATTGTATGGTGGAACAACTGCACCAGTACCAGAACCCGCCACCATGCTTCTTTTCGGGACGGGCCTGATAGGTCTTGTTGGTGCTCGCATAAGAAGAAAAAGAAAATAAGTAAAAAAGTTGTATATCGTCCATTTCAAAGAGCAGAGCCGTCCCGGTTCTGCTCTTTTTGTTTGCACTGGTTGCAGGGATTTTCAAATCGGGAATAAATAAGCACCTGACAAACTCTTAATAGACAGGGCGTTTCAAAGTAGTTGTTCACAGGTCATTTTATTCTCAAGGAGAGTGTCATGCGTCATGGTCTCATTAATTTACCCCTATTACTTCTTGGGCTTATCAGTTTAGTTCTGCTTCAGTTCTCCTCCGGCCTCAGTGCCCAACCGGCCAGAGCACCATCCTGGGAAGGTACGGAATGGATAAAT
>DEIL01000319.1 GCA_002352445.1 Desulfobulbaceae bacterium UBA2775 | reverse complement strand
CATCCTGGTGGGTGTAGATGCTCTCCTTTTTTCCCGTTAATCGGGGTTAGATATACCGAGGATAAGATATGACAAAAAGAGATAATTCTTCTGCAAATTCGGGTCTTCGCCGTTTATGGAAACGGCGAAGCGTCAAGCTGCTTACGGGGTTCCTGGCTTTTGCTGTATTTATTGTGGTTACTCTGCCTGTTGGAGCAAGACTGTACCTGCAAAAATGGCTTGTGGAAAATGGTGCGGAAACAGCAACAATTGAGAAAGTGCGATTCAATCCTTTTACCGGGACTGCTGCTCTGTATGGAGTTGATATTGGAAAAGATGGCCAGACGGTTTTTTCAAATTCGACCATATATTTGGATGCCGGCTTGAAAAATCTGTTGGGACATGAGGCAACTCTGCAGAGGGCCACGATCACTGATGTGGTCGTAGATATCGAACAGTATGAGGATGGCACCCTGCGCATTGCCTCGTATAATATTCCCCCCGGCCAGGAAGATTCAATTGATACTCCTTCGGAGATTGCAGAAGAACTTGAGACGAATGTCCCATGGATATTCGCGGTAAACCAGATCAATATAAAAAACGTTATGGTGCGGTATAAGCAACCGGATCTCAGAGTTGAACTGGTCGTTGAGGAGGCATTTCTTGACAGGTTCAACACCGACCCCAACGATATTGAAGGTGTGCTCACACTCAAGGGAACATTGAATGGAGCACCTGTGATACTGGATTTATCGGCACTCAACATTGTCCCCCAAGTTGAAGTGAAAGGTACTGTAGACATAGCAGATGTGCATCTCGATGATCTTGCCGAGTTTCTGGGGGAATATCTCCAGCCATTCAGTGGAACTGCTGGCGTCCAGGGTGAGGTCGCTTTTTCTATGACCGATGCTGAGAACCTGAATGTCCATTACGATGGGCTCATCAATCTTGGAAAGGGAGATATTGGAGGTGACGGCTGGGCGACAAAGGGTGACATAGACTGGAAGGGCAAGGTTTCTTTTGCAATGGAAAAGGAGGAGATGGTCGTAGATGTTGATGGTGATCTGAGAGCATTGAACGCCGCATTTGATATGCCTGATCCGGTTATCGATATCGACAATTCAGATATAAACATCGCTGGAAAAACCACTGTAACAATCGCTGAAGAGGTTGTCGTTGACACAGGCGCGTCACTAAAGCTGGCGCCGACCACGTTCTCCATGGACATTCTCAAAACAGCAACCGGTGACACATCCTGGGATGGAAAGGTGCGTGTGGAAACCGGAACGGATACCAAGGGGTTAAGCGTACAGACTGAAGGAAAACTTCAGGTCGCCAAGCCTGCCTATAACATGGATGTTAATGGTGCGTTAATGGAAGTGGCCAACCAGATGCTGTCCTTTGATGGCAGGGTAGAATACACAATGGGGGTCGGCACCGTCAGCACGGATCATGTACGTACTGACGGTATATTGCTGGCTGACGCGACAACGTTTTCACTGCCGGAGATAATTCAGGTTTCTCAGTCAGAGTTTAACCTGGGTGGCAAAACCGAGATATCAATCGGCCAGGATATTGGCGTTACTTATACGGGAGATGTTTCCCTTGGTGAAACCGGCGTTGAAATGACTGGTTTTGATCTTGGCGAAAAACAGTTTACATGGTCAGGCCAGGTGGAATATCTGCTTGCTGAACAGAGCCAGAAGATTACTCTGGACGGTGAGTTGAAAACTGAAGATGTTTTTGTCGGTATAGCAGAAAGCGGCTTGCGTATTGACCAGCAAAATTTGCAGGGTAAGCCCAATTTTTCTCTGCTGCTCGAAGAATCCCCGTCATTTACCGGTGAAGTCTCTGTAGAAGCAAAGGGATTACGTGTCGGTCGGAAAGAAACGGAGCTGCTGACTCTTGCAGAGATGTCGATGGCAAGAGCCAAAGACAATGGCGCTGGGGGAGCGATGATTGGTTCGCTTGTGTTTGACCAGCTGGATATGCCGGCTTCTCAGGATATCCCTGTCAGTGTTACTATTCCGTCAATCACTGTGACGGATATACTCAGTCCTGATCTTTCCAGTGCAAGCGTGGCACTCTTGACAGTTGAAAAACCGAAAATTGTCGATGGTGAAAAAAAGACACAGCTTGCGCTGATGGATGCGATAACTGCAGAAACGATCCAGGTAAACAAGGATATTTCTACGACAGTTGAAAAGATCATAGTCGATAAAGGAAGTTTTTTAGAAGAGAAAGACAAGAATCCGATGATTACTCTGGGGCAGCTCAAGGTTGATCAGATCAGTTATTCTCTTGAACAGGGATTGAGTTGCAATACAGTTGATCTTGATTCTTTTTTTGCTGATATCAAACGTCAAAAAACAACAGAATCGACAGAGAAACAGGATAAAAGTGTAGCATCCGACACTGAGAAGTCGGAAGAGCCAATCGGCTTACCGGTGAAGATTAATCAGGTAAGTGTAACCGGTAAAAGTGGATTTAAATTCACGGATGAAACATTGACAAAACAGTTTTTGACCATTTTTACAATCAAATCACTGCAGGTTCGTGATATTGATTTAACTGATCCAAACCACCCGTTTACTTATTCTCTCAAGGGGATGTTTGATAAATATTCACCATTGAGCATCGACGGGACTTCAGCTCCTTTGGCGGACAATCTTTTCGTTGAACAGAAGACCACCTTACAGAACTATTCCATGTTGCATGCCTCTCCTTATACTGTAGAGGCTATTGGCACCTATTTTCTGAACGGCAGACTCGATTTGACATCATCATTGAAAATTGCTGAGGGAAAAATAGATATGGAGAACGATTTAGTATTCAAAGAATTGGATGCTGAGACCGTTCATGGTGAACTGGCTGACAAATTGAATAACCAGTTGCCGGTTCCTCTTGATCTGGCCCTGGTGATGCTGCGGGATAGTGATGGTACCATCGAACTCGATATCCCCTTGAAGGGTAATCTTGATGATATGAATGTAGGCGTGACGGATATTATAGTTACCGCCCTGGGCAAGGGCATTTCCGTTGCTGTTGTACCGTACCTTGCGTATACTTTTCTTGGACCAACCGGAGCACTTGCCTTTGCCGGAGTCAAGGTTGGGGCGTCATTACTCAATACCGATCTACCGTCATTGGAGTTCGACCCCGGGGGTACAGAAATTACAGAGAGCCATTTGAAAATACTCGATAAAGTCGGCGAAATTATCGAGAAAGATAAGGAAAAGAGTTATTCAATCTGCGCCAAAGTGGGCCTTAATGAATTGAGCAAGGTTAACAGTAGTAAAGATAAAAAAGAGCAGGATGCTCTATCTGAAGCTGTCCGTAAGGAATTATTTGAGCTTGGTGAGACCCGTTCGCTGGCCGTAAAAAAATACATGTTATTACACTTTAAAATTGATGAAGAACGGCTGCTTATCTGTAATCCCGGAATCAATTTTAAGGAGAGTGATAGGCCGAAGATAGAGTTTAAAAAGTAAAAAAAAGGGCCCGATAAGATATCCTTATCGGGCCGCCTTTATCCTGCTGGAAATAGTTGCTGGTTTAACATCGAATAACAGGCTGTTAGTCCTTTAGGCTGAAGGCTATTAGGAAAAGCAAACTATTCATTCCCCCTAATAGCCTAACATTCTAACAGCCTTGGTTTTCCCGGGTTAGTTTTTAAGTTCAGCAGGTTTAATCCCCTGTTCAGCCATCAGTTTTATCATCTTGTTCATGGCTTCGAGATGCGTCTTAGGATCAATTGTACCCTCGGTTGACACCTTCTTCCAGAGCTCAGCTTCGCTCATGTTCTGGTGACAGCCCATACAGGTACCGGCTCTCAGGAAGTTATTGAGTTCCTGCTTGTTAAATGCCCTGGACATGGGCCAGTGGGTTCCCACTGTTGCCAGCTGCTTGCCGTCACGCTCGACGATCTTTGCCCAGTCGAAGGTCAGTTTGGGAATCGCCGGAATCTGCACGCTGTACTTGGCGGGGATGATCTCACGACTTGTTGCATCCATAAGATCCACCACAACATCCTCTGCCTGCCGCAGTCCAAAAGTCCCATTACCGATTCCAAGCCCGGCCACCTTCGGATTTGTATGACACGACTCACAGGTTCGCGCTTTACGTTGTGCAGTATGAGGTTGTACCGGTGCCATATCAATGGCGAGAGGAACATGTTCCTGACCGATATCCTTGGCCTCACCGGCGTTCAGAGCTATCTCATTATTTACCAGGGTTTCACCCTTGTCATTAATAATGGTATAGGTTACCTGGCAGCCAGGCATAAGCGGGCTTACCCGACCTTCGCCGCCAATTCCCAGAATCGGATCTTCCCAGCGAAGATATGACCGTGTCTCGGAAATCTTGCCGGGGGACTTCAAACCACCCGAGCCAAGCACCGATTCAGCCGTCTGGCCATTTGTTTTCTGGGCGTTACCGGAGGCAACCCAGTCAATACCGGTTACAGGTTTGCCGTCTTTCGGCTTATAATTGACCTGGACATGGCAACCGTAGCATTGTGGTGCCCATGAGGCATGGCATGAATAACACTCAAGCTTATCCATATGTTTAGCAACCGAAGTCATGGCTACTTCAGCAGAAAGATTCTTCCACTTTTTTTCATCCTGCAGGCTTTTAAGAACAGGAACCTCAAAATCGTTCCCGGCTGCCGAGTGAACAATAACCTTGTTCCCGCGCCTGATAACATTACCAAAAGGATTACCGCGGGAGGTGAGGATAAAGCCGTCCTCGGCCTCATAAGGAAAGCCAAACTGTTTTCCTGGTATCAGTCGTTCTGTGGCAACTCCGCGACCATCTTTAGCGAGATCTTTACCAAACTCGTCTCCATAGCCAACCGGAAGTTCCCATGGATATTTAGTAGTCAACCCGTGGCAGTCGGAACACTCAACTTCAACCTGGGCCATGGTGGTGCCGTGGATATTACCATCACCGTGCATATCGATGGAAGTATGACAATCCTGGCAGAGCAGGCCGCCCTTTGGATTTCCTTCACGACTCTGTTGTTGATGATGGAGGTCATCTGATACAAACATATATCTCTTTGTATGCAATTTGGGCTGCTTCATTCCCTTTTCATTGTATGGCGAACCATAGGGGAATTCCATCAACCCCTGAAAGGAAACACCGATTCGCTTCCCTCTGTTATGACAGGAACTGCAGGCCTCAACAGGTATACCGCCGGTCTTTCTGGTAGCCACAATCTGATGTTTGAGCATATGGCCGGGCTTTTCCTTGGAGATAGTTTTATCATCACCCATATAGTAGCCGTCAGTACCATAAAGAACATGACAGGATGAACAGCCCATACCGCGAAAGTCTCCACGTTTCTCCCGTCCGCGAACACCAATATGACAACGCTGGCAATCATGGCGCTGATACGTCAGGCCAGCTTTTTTGGGGTCAGCGTTTATCTCATCCATGGTGGCCTGGGGCATCTGCTCTAGTGACTCCGGATACTGTTTGGGATACATGGCAATCTGATTTGCCATATACTCTTTATAGGCCGGAGTTCCGGAGAGCGGATCACTGCTGTCTATATCCTCTGTATCGTAATTTCCCCATGGAACATTATGATCTTGAACCTCTTCAAATCCCCAGGTCGCAAGGTTACCCTGGATTTTACCCGCTTCGGTGTTCATCAGACTTAACTTGGATCTATATACATATCCCGGGTGACATACCCCGCAGGAATTATCAGCAATCCAGATAGACCCGGGATCCGGATAATAATCTTTTGGACCGGGAGCTATTCTCAGAGTTGGGGGTACACCTTTATGTGCCTCCTCCTTCTTAGTCGCTTTAGGATTCCCGCCATGGCACATGACACAACCGTCAGGATCACCGTGTTGTGAACCATTCATTTTTATGGTACGCATCATTGCATGGTCATCAGGTTTTATAGAGGCGATCCCCTGATGACATTCCTGGGTGGTACAACCTCCTGCTCCATTTACGGTCGATGCGCCGATCAGACAGATTCCCATGACAAAGGGAAGCAGACGCAAAACAGTTTTATTCATAAAACCCTCCTTCTGTAAGAGATGGTTGATTACTGTGTAACTCATTTGAATGAATTAGTAAATCACACATTGGGATGATACAGCAACTCGTGGTATACTGATCCTTCGTTATAACATTTCAGTAGTAATCAGAAAAAACATACTTGCAGATTCAGGCCGGTCTCCATCAATAGTGTGCTTCTTGAACCACCTCTTTCTCCTTTTCCAGATTGAATAATTGCCTCTCTTCTGCATTTACAATCGGTACAGCTGCTTTTAAGAAAAATGAAGGGTCATGCGGGTCGTGGCACTGGGTACATGTAAAGGGTCTGCGATCACTCTTTTTCGTCGGTTTCCACATGCCAACCCACTTCCCATGGGTTCCCATAAGCCAGTCGTTATAAATCAGTCCATGACAACGGGAACAGAGTAGTTCAGGTAATTGAGGCATGATGCCGGAGCCGTTATCCGCAACGTATTTATTGCGGTCACTCACCATATGGCAATTATAACATCGATCATTTTTGCCGTGGTTAAGCACAATATTGGCATGGGCAAATCGGGGCTGACTGTTCTGCTCGCTCTGGGGCACCACCCAGGACGCATGGCAGATAAAACAGTTCCACGCCGCGAGCAGTCGTCAGGGTATACCATTCGGGTTTGAGAATATCCGGCTCCCCGGCAGCCGGGGCAATTGGAAAGGTCAGGTATAAGAAATAAAAAGAAAGGAAGACGAACAGTGGGATCAGGAACACCAAGCACCATCGGACAGGAGTGTCATCCATTGCCTGCACCTCTTTATCTTACAGATTTTATAAGAAAAGGATCGTAATCATGCCGGTGAACGCAAAAAATCCTGCAACATTCTAAGAATATCGTACAATTAACATAAAGCGGTAGTTTTAAAAGTTTTTTTTATAGCTGATGGTGTCGTAAGAAACCGAATATACGACGTTGTGGGGTTTTACAGATATTCGGCGTGCAAAATTAATAAGGTAGTTTTTGAAACTCTGTTTATGGTTGGTATCTTCCTCAAAAAAGAGAAAATTGACTACAAGTTAAGACACCTCTTAAATAGTTTTGCTGTCAACTCCCGCATCTTCAAAAGAAGCCATCTCCCGCATCATCCGACAGGCAAGGTCTGCAAGGTTCATGGTGATTGCAGCCCCTGTGCCCTCGCCGAGACGCATATCGAGGTCGATGACCGGTTCAAGGCCCATGATATCAAGGGCAGCCTGCTGACCAATTTCCACCGATTTATGTCCGGCAATGAGATAATCTTTTACATCGGGGCAGATCAGATAGGAAAGGAGTCCGGCGGCGGTTGAAATAATGCCGTCCAGCACCACGCAGCAGCCCTCGGATGCGGCCGCCAGTACAGCGCCGCAGATACCCCCCAGCTCATAGCCGCCAACTTTTGAGAGGAGGTCGAAGCCGTTGTCCTTTTCCGGCTGATGCAGGGCAAGAGCTTTTGCAATAACTTCTGTTTTCCGTTCAAGTCCTTTGTCGTCAACCCCGGTACCTCTGCCCGCCACCTGCAAAGCGGAGAGCCCGGTGGCACCGCATATGATCGCTGTTGCGCTGCTACTATTACCGATCCCCATTTCACCCATGCCGACAAGATCGCAGCGCACTTGTTCATTTTTTTCCAGGAAAACCCGGGCACCATTTTCAATCGCCCGGACTGCCTCAGCAAGAGGCATCGCTTTTTGTGCAGCAAAATTATTGGTGCCGCGACCAATTTTTTTGTCAATCAGCAGAGGGTGGGCGTCGAATTCACCGTTAACACCCATGTCGATTATGGACAGCTCAATGTTATATTGACGACAGAACGCATTTATTGCCGCCCCTCCATCGAGAAAATTTTCCACCATCTGTACAGTCACCTTGGATGGAAAGGCGGAAACACCTTCTTCCACCACCCCATGGTCGCCGGCAAAAACAAACAGCCGTTTGCATTCCACCTTCGGGTACAGACTGTTTTTTATGGTGCTTAACTGAACCGCAAGTTTCTCGATCCTGCCAAGGGCGCCCAGGGGTTTGGTTTTAAGATCGACTTTTTTCTGGGCCAGATCCCGGAACGATTGTTCCAGGGGTTCGATTTTCTCCACGATTGTTGAGAGAAGGGGAGACAACTGGCTGTCATTTTTATTTAAGTTGGTTGGCTTAGCGTTACGGTGAGAAAAGGCTGGCTGAAGGGGCTTCGCCATACCCATAAAATCAATAATATACTTCAGACCATTTCCCGAGAGGATATGGGGGAGAACGGATTCTACATCCTGTGGCAGAAGAGTCTTTTCAATCAGCAAGGCAAGATTTCTCTGTTGCCTTATGCAAAAGGGGACCGCCTGCACCATATGCTCTCTTCTTGGCCCATAGGCACCATACAACTCAAGCTCTTTATAATGTATAAGATTTAATAGATTGGTTTCTATCCCTTCATTTTTTTTAAGACCGCTGAAAAAGGCGAATCTTCCACCTTTTCGCAGCTTTGTGATGCAGAGACTGAAGGCAATATGGGAGTCGCAGCAGTTGATCGCCATATCATAGTCGGCGGTAACAGTGTCTTTACATAAATCTATGCTATTGAGATCGCAAAAAGAACGCAGTCTGGAGATTTTCTCCTGGCTTTGCTCTATGACCGTCACGAACCATCCCTGCTCCCGACAGATTAGAGCAGCAGTCATGCCGAGCACGCCGCCACCGTAGATTATTATCCTCTCTTTCTGTTTCTGAGAAAACCGTGATAGAGCATTCAGGACGCATGCCGCAGGTTCGGCAAAGGTGAGAAAGCGGGGCTCAATCTTTTCATTGACCGGAACCAGGCTGTCCTCTGGAACGGAGACATACCTGGCAAATCCACCATCAGAGTGAAAGCCGATGATGTGCATCTCTTC
Source organism: Desulfobulbaceae bacterium UBA2775 (assembly GCA_002352445.1). Classification (GTDB taxonomy): domain Bacteria; phylum Desulfobacterota; class Desulfobulbia; order Desulfobulbales; family Desulfocapsaceae; genus Desulfomarina. The sequence continues at coordinate 12,487 of DEIL01000319.1, read as the reverse complement.
ACAGAGGTTTTCACGGCCACCTGTACAATACCGACATTTACCGCAGGACTGCCCCGGCCAGACTGTATACAGTTGACCGGACCGGTCATCATATCCGGCAATTTCATGACCGGGAACCCTGGGCAGTACCAGGTCGCGATGTCCCTGGTTCCACATCTTCGCATCAGTGCGGCAGATAGCACAGCAGGCGACTGTCAGGGTTCTATAACCTTCTTTTTCCCGTATGGGGGAACAGTTATCTTCATATTCCAGTTGCCTGCATTGAGTAAGTGAGAGTTTGATTGCCTGTTCCTCCAGGAAAAGGTAGTTCTATGGACCCAGGGGGGGGGGAGCCATTTTTATTCCAGACGTGTGCGCTCCAGTTCCAGATCAGCACGAACAGCTTTTGCACGCACCAGAGGAGCAAGAGTCAGCCCCTGCACCAGAACGGAAAAAACTACAACGACATAGGTGACCGTAACCAGAGTATTACGAATATCTCCTGATGGCAGTGAAAGGGCGAGTGCTACAGAGATACCTCCTCTGAGCCCTCCCCATGTGAGAATAGAAACAACTCCGGGGGAAAAGCTTCTAAAGCGCCGCATGATCCCAATGGGAAGTGCCACGCTGATCAACCGGGCAGTTAACACAAGAGGGATTGCAAGCAGCCCTGCCAGCAAATATTTTTCATCAAGGGATAAGATGACCAGTTCCAGGCCAATAAGTACAAACAATACGGCATTCAAGATTTCATCAGTCAATTCCCAGAAAGTATCCAGATGCTCACGCGTTGACTGTGACATGGCCAGCCTGCGCCCATGGTTGCCAATAAGCAGTCCTGCCACAACAATGGCAATGGGTGCAGAAAGGTGCAAAGATTCGGCAAGTGTGTATCCTCCGGTGGTCAATGCCAGTGTTATGAGTATTTCAACAGAGTAATTATCAACTTTTTTCAGCATCCAAAAGGCAATGCCACCAAGCAACAGACCATACAGGGCTCCACCAACTACCTCCATGACAAAAATATGAGATATTGTTTTTACGGTGACCATTGTTGTTCCTGCCGCCACTTCTGCTATCACCAGAAACACCACCACTGCAATACCATCATTAAAAAGTGATTCTCCGGCAATCTTCGTCTCCAGACTTTTCGATGCACCGGCTGTTTTCAAAACACCCAAAACGGCAATGGGATCAGTGGGTGAAATAAGAGCACCAAAAAGCAGACAGTAGATCATGGGGATATTCAGGTCGAGCAATCTCGAAATATACCAGGTGCCAAAACCAATTAAAAATGTAGCCCCGATAACACTTGCCGTGGCAAGGATTGCAATCACCGAACGTTGTTTTGCCAGATCCTCCAGGTTGATATGCAGCGCACCTGCAAAAAGGAGAAAACTCAACATTCCGTGTAACAGGGTCGCATTGAAATCAATGGAGCCAAGCATCCATTCCACATCTTGCTCAACATGGCTATATCCCAGCTGCCCGAGCACTATTAAGGCAAGAGACATGAGAAGAGCTATGGTCATTAGTCCAATAGCCGTTGGCATGTGCAGAAACCGGTAATTAAACCAGCTGAACACGGCGGCAAGGCTAATCAATACGGCAATAATATGGAAAAGCTGCATAAAGTCTCCTTTCCCTTGAAACGAATTTCTATACTGTCTTTTTTTAGCAAAGTACTATAAATTTCAGTCACCTTACCTCAATGATTACACCAGCACAACAGATCAGTGCACCCTGCAGACTGAGGAAAACTATTGACCTCCAATTTACTGTTTTGTAGTATCTATTAAGTTGTTTTGTGAAATAGCCTTGCTCGCTAACACTCGTGAAATGCTTTCGCAACGATATGACACTGCTATACTGTTATGGCAGCACCCCTCCGAATCCCTTTTCTACCGGGTAGCACATGACTTTCATATAAATTCTATAAACGGGAGCGTAACTCTATGTTGAATCGATATCGAGATGTACATGTTGTCAGGGAAGTTGCGCCATTCAAGATTGATGGTCTGGCTATCCCATACCCTGAATTTGTCGCCAGGCTTTATAATTTATGTATGGAGCTTGGTTTTCGTAAAGGGCTTATCATGCCCTCCAGGGCATTCTGTTCAGATGAGAATCAGGGTTTGCCCATTATTTTGCTGACCAAGCATTTTGGTACTTTTCCTTTTAATCATGGAAGGGTGGGAGGCATTGTTGCCGTTGACCGGCATGGACCTCATTCCCACCATGGTGAAGATCTTATGATTCTGCAGGCTACCCATGTCGGGTATGATCCGGGTTCAGGGGTATATGGGATATATAACCGTCCCCAGATGGAGGACCACTGCCTGTCCGACTCCTGCGGCAAACTGATTCATGTCATAACACCGTACCTTGAACAATATCTTTTTGCCCGGGATCGGATTTTTCTCCATAAAGATGACGATGGTCACTGCCTGATCACGGTGAAAAATTCATTCATTGATTTTGTATCCCATCCTGTGGAGCAGGGGCTTGTCATTCGGCTTAACAATATTGTTGAAGAGGACAGTACAGGGACGATTCGTCCCTTTACCTCAGCTTGTACGACCCAGACTTATATAGTCTCTGAGGCTTTCAAGCGGCGTCTTGAGGATGAGAAATATAAATGGGTGTCGGGCGAGGGGCAGAGCATCGGTGACCTGTTAACGGCGGATTTTTTCTTTTTCAGGGAGGATTTTCATGAAACTGATGATGCTCTTTTACTGGAGAGAAACCTCATAGAATTTATGCCTGATATCGTCAGTGCCGCATTTCCGCCTCTGCGTGCAGCAAAGACAACGATTCAGCTGGAATTTGCCAGAGTTGTTGAGTCAATCAGGAGAAGCAATGCTTATAAGGGGAGGAGTCTGCTCTACATAGCCGGTTTGAATATCGATATTCCCGGAGATGAGGATTTACCACTGATGAACTACTTTGTGCCATGGGCTGCCCACGTCCAGTTGAAAGATGGAACACCGGCAGAATATACGCATCCCATAGAACAGGAAGAGCTTTTTGCAAAACTGATGGCGCAGAGCCCCGAAAACCTTGATCAGACAGACTTGAAGGAAAATATCCGTCGTATCTTAAAAACACCACGGCTGGATATCAGGTCATCGAAATAAGCTGTTGTTGTGTTGATATAGCAAAGCTAAAGCAAAAGTAGATAACCTTGAAAAAAATCCTCCGTCCCGTCATTCCCGCTTGCGCGGGAATGACGGAATAGCGAAGAACTAGAGCGTCTATTCAGCGGGGAGCTTGATAGTAAGTACCGGTATTGTACTTTTCTGCACCACACCACGGGCAACGGAGCCAAGTAAAATACCATCAATTAAGCCATGACCATGTTTCCCCATGACGATCAGATCATATTCACCACCACTCGTTGCAGCAACGATCTCCCGCACCGGATGACCCGCCTTGATGATGATATGGTTGAGATCTACCCGGCAGCTGGGCAGCTCATCCTTCATTTTGGCACTTACACTTTTTATCCGTTCTCTCACTGAATCCATGGCCTTGCTTCGCCCTTCCTTATTGAAAAGGGCGAGCTGATCAGCACCAAAATGAGAGCCCAGGTCATACCCCATGGAACCGGACATCTCTTCAACCAGGTCGGGCATGACATGAATAATTGTGATAGCAGCATCACACTGTTCAGCAAGGCTCATGGCCCAGGACATTGCAACCTCTGCAGTTTTAGACAGATCAGTCGCATAGAGTATTTTTTTTATTTCAGGTAACATAGTCACTCCATCGGTGAGGGGGTGCAACCATCTATCATTGGTTTAAGTTTCAGTAACGGTTATAGCATCCTCCGGGCAGACTTCTACACAGGTTTCACAGCCTATACATTCATCCATCTCAACCGGTTCGGATTTTCCGTCCTCCAACTCAAACACCGAGGTGGGACAGCTATCGATACACTCTTCACAGCCAGTACATTTTTCTTTATCTACTTCTACCTGAAACATGTTATTCTCCTTGTGTCTTAGACCGTTATTAGCCCTTTGTTGATCCAACTTCCTATGTATAAATTGTGTATATGTCCACATATAAACAGTTGTAAACACCTTGTCAAGCTTTCAGCTATTCCTGGCTTGTGCAGAGTAGTGTATAGTTCTTCTGTCTCTGCTGCTTGCTGAATAGCAGAATTTATGCATAATACATTTTTAAAAAGGAAGAAACTTAAAAAGGAACAAACATGATTATTCCACAAAATATACTGGACAGGGAAGATTATAAAGCCTGCGCCGATTTTCACGGCCATATATGTATGGGATTGACTCTCGGATATATGGCAGCAAAACTCGGTCTTCGACATCTTGCAGAAAAGCGGGCTGTCGATGAGGAGTTGATATGTATCGCAGAAACCGATGCCTGTGGCTGTGATGCGATCCAGGTCCTGACAGGTTGTACCTTTGGCAAAGGAAACTTTATCTACCATGATATAGGTAAAATGGCCTTTACTTTCGCCAGCAGAACTACAGGTGAAGGGGTCCGGCTTGCCATGAAGCCGAATGTGATGACACTACCGACGGAAGAACAGGAGCTGATGGAGAAAATACGCTCCGGGGATGCATCAAAAGAGGATATACAAAAGTACGAGGCCTTGCATGAGACACGCAGTCAGGCTCTGTTTGCCGGTGCTCCGGATGCCTTTTTCAGTGTTGAAGAGGTGACGATCAGGCTACCGCAGAAAGCACGAATGGCACCATCAAAACTCTGTGATAAATGCGGAGAACCGGTTATGCAGACTAAACTCCATGCAGCTGGAGATAAACAGTTTTGCAGGGACTGTTTTGATGGTTGAACGTTATTAACCCTTCCCTAACTTGTCGGCCCAGGCAAACAGCTCCGGCGTACCGCCGGTATGCCAGAACAGTACGGTCTGATCTTTAGTGAAATGGCCCTTTTTAATCAGATCCAGCATACCACCCATGGCCCGGGCTGTGTATACCGGTCCCAGAAGAATCCCTTCATGGTGTGCGAGATCTCGAATAGCATTGAATTCCAGCTCACCGGGCATGGCATATCCCGCCCCCAGGTAATCATAATTAAGAGAGAAGTCCGGTTCCGTAAGCCTGATGTCGGACCCGATCCTTGCCGCAGCTCCGTTGGCAATGTGGGTCAGGACTGGGCGGAATGGGCCTGGCCCGGCCTGGACCTGATCAATGCTTATCCCAAGGACTTCATCATTAAAGCCGGCAATTTTTGCCCCCAGGGCCAAGCCTGCCTGGGTGCCCCCCGAGCTGGTTGCAAATACGATGGAATCGGGAGTAATGGACAGATCATCCACCTGGTTGACAAGTTCCAGCATAGCATCAACATAACCCACAGACCCAACAGAGTTTGAACCGCCTACCGGGATAACGTAGGGCTTCTTTCCTCTTTCCTCAAGTTCATCTGCGACCAGGAACAGTCGTTCATCCCTCTCTTCTCTGTCGCAGAAATGAATCTTTGCCCCGAATAGAGTATCCAGTAAAAGATTACCATTGGGGATTACCGGTGGAGTGCCGTTTAACACCAGGTGACAGTCAAGACCAGCCTTTCTTGCGGCGGCAGCAGTCAGGCGGCAATGGTTGGACTGTATCCCGCCGGCTGTGACCAGAGTGTCCTTTTTTTGTTCCCGGGCTTCGCCAATAAGAAACTCCAGTTTCCGTGTTTTATTTCCCCCCATGCCAAGAGACGTAAGATCATCTCTTTTCATAAAAATAGCAGGGCCTTTATACTCTTTCGTTAAGGATTCAAGATAGTGGATTGGCGTCGGGAACTCAGCCAGATGGAATCTGGGCAGCTTGTCTAGTTTCATATAAATCCCCACTTATGATTTTTTGATTACGTACGAAACTCAGCTGCATCAAAAGACTGGGCTGCTACAAAGTGTTGTAGTTTAAGTGAGTTATTTATCTTGTCTGTTGTGTTTATGGCTGAGTTTCATACGTAATCACTTATATTTTAATGGGTTAAAATTTTACTTATAAATTCCGAAGCCCGGTCGGTTTGAGGATTATCAAAAAATTCACCGGGTGTGCCGGTTTCAACAATCTTTCCTTCATCCATGAACAGTACCCGGTCGGCAACTTTTTTGGCAAATCCCATTTCATGGGTTACTACACACATGGTCATACCTTCGGAGACCAGGTTGACCATAACATCCAGGACTTCTCCTATCATTTCAGGATCAAGGGCAGAGGTAGGTTCGTCAAAGAGCATGATTTCAGGAGACATGACAAGTCCCCTGGCGATGGCCACCCGCTGTTGCTGGCCGCCGGACAGCTGTGCAGGATAGGCACCGGATTTCTCAGTGAGTCCAACCTGTTCAAGTTTTTCCAGGGCAATTTTTTCAGCCTTGGTTTTGGCAATTTTTTTCACGTTCACCGGCGCCAGCATGACGTTCTGCAATACGGTCATATGGGGGTAGAGATGGAATTGCTGGAACACAAACCCTATCTCGGCCCTCAGTTTGGTGAGGTTGGTCGATTTATCATGTACAGGGGTGTCGTTAACAATGATCTGGCCCTGCTGGATTTTTTCAAGCCTGTTGATACATCTGATCAGGGTTGATTTGCCGGAACCGCTTGGGCCGCAGATTACCAGCACCTCACCCTTTGGTATTTTCAGGTTGATATCGTTTAACACATGGAGCTTGTCAAACCATTTATTGACATTTTTAAATTCGATCATGTTTATCTTTGTACGTTCCTTTTATTAGACTGCCATTTTCTTTTCCAGGTAATTGGAAAGCAGAATCAGGGGGTATGAGATTATAAAATAGAGGAATCCGACCAGGGTAAAGACCATAAGTCCTTCCGGAATTCGTACCACGGTCACCCATCCTACCCGGGTCAGTTCCATGATCCCGATCACCGATACAACGGACGTGTCCTTGATCAAAAGAACATATTGACCCACAAGTGGCGGTAAAATTACTTTCATGGCCTGGGGAATAATGACCAGGCGCAGCTGCTGGATCCGGTTGAGGCCGGCTGAGGTAGCCGCCTCCCATTGACCTTTGGGGATGGAGTTAATACCGCCGGCAACAATTTCGCAGATAAAGGCCGAGCCCATGATGGCCATGGCCAAAAGGGCAGCGGAAAAAGCCTCCAGCTGAACTCCCCATTCCGGCAGGATAAAAAAGACGATAAAAATCTGAACTACAAAAGGAGTGCCCCTGACAAAGGCAACATATACGCCAACCATCCGCTTTAGAATAGTACTGTCACTGGACCTGAAAATACCCAGGATAAATCCTATCAGGGTACAGGTCACAAGGCTGATAAAGCCGATTTTGCTGGTCATCCACAGCCCTTTAAGGAAAAAAGGGAAAATCTCCATAAGTCGGCCGAAATAAAATGATATCATTTTAATAAGCCTCCCTGAAGATCAGTTTTCGCTGGGACCAGTCTGCCAGAGCTTTGAGGCAGAAATAAATGCACATATAAAAAAACGCCACAGTTAAAAAGGCTTCTGTGGGCATGAAACGTTCAGAGGTCATGGTCTGACCGCACCTGGTCAATTCCATGACTGATATGAGGGAGAGCAGAGCAGAATCCTTGACCAGAACAATGTTCTGACCAAGCAGCGGAGGAATTGTAACCCCAAGTGCCTGGGGAAGAATAATCAGCCGCATTCTCTGGACATAGTTTAACCCTGAGGAGATTCCTGCCTCGATCTGCCCCTCGTCAACGGAGTTGATTCCCGCCCGGATGATTTCTGCCATATAAGCGCCTGAATTGAGCATTAATGCCAGGATCCCGGTCTGGATTTCAGGTATTTTCAACCCCAGGGTGGGAAGGCCGAAATAGAGAAAATAGATCTGGACCAGAAGAGGGGTGGATCGGACAATTTCAATATAGGCTATAGCAGGATATTTAATGAATTTAATACCTGAGATCCTGCAGCTGCAGGCAATGATTCCGGTAATAAGGGCTAGTGCAATGGATACAATGGCGATAAAAAATGTGGATCTCAACCCGGTCAAAAACAGGGGCAGATACTCCAGTATGACTCTGAAATTAAAATCTACCAGCATGGGTGGTCCGTTTGTCGGGGTTGGTTTTATGGATGAGCACCCGCAGGAGGGTGATCATCCTTGACGTGGTCGATTTATTAATGGTCTTTCTTCCACTCTATGCCTTCCATCCAGTAGGCAATGTTTTTATCATATTCACCGTTGGATCTAACGGTTTCGAAATAAAGATTGATCCACTGCCAGAGGTTGACAGATTCATGACGAACTGCAAAGGCTAGAGGGTCTTTTCCCTGGCCCAGACGTTTGTCCAGCAGTCGAATGGATTTAGGTGGAAAGTCCGGAAGCACGGTGAGAACTGCAAGATCGTCATTGACACCTGCGTCCACATGCCCTGCAGTGAGAGCCTGGACAATCATTCTGCCGCCGCCTTTATACGATTTGATCTTGGCATTGGGCAGGTATTTTTTTGCAATAGTTTCACCGGTTGACCCTAAAAGAACTCCCACGGTTACGTCGGGTTTGTTCACATCTTCAAGAGTCTTGTAGCTGGCCCCGGTTGTAGTGAAGATACATGGCTGGACATGGATCCAGGGGTCAGTGAAAGAAATCTTCAGAGCTCTTTTCAGTGTCGGGGTCATGTCGGCGGCCAGGATATCGGCTTTCCCGGATAATAGAGCTGGGATCAGACCATCCCAGTCAAAGTCGAGAACTTTAAGCTTGACCCCCATAGCGTCAGCCATTCCCTTGGTGAAGTCGATCATCGAGCCGGCCTGCTCTCCGTTTTTGTCAAAAAAGGCATAGGGTGCGGCGCCGGATTGTACTGCCACGCGGAGTTCCCCCCGCTTAACAATTTCACTCAGTGTCCCTGCAAAACTGACACCGGTTAAGGCCAATGTCAGTATAGAGGCCAGAATAATTGGAACTAATCTCTTTTGATTCATGTTGTCTCCTTTTTTTGGTTAACGTTCTTTGTTGAACTGCTGCAACCACATTTTTATATTGCACAACTTTTTTCGGCTTAAGCTGATGCGAGAAAAAATCAGGTACGATTCGATGAAGGATAAGAAAGAAGCAGAAGACCGAAGATAACATATACCTGAACAAAAGCGCATCCTAAATTTTTTGGACGACCAACCCCGATGAACGGGACTCAGTTCAGTACTCCCTTGAGGGGTGTAAGTACCTTGAAAGTATATGTGACCACATAATTTCAAAATACACTCCTTTATATGAACGTCATGTTCGCTCCCAGGCAGGGAGGGATTTGGAGGAGTGTCGACACAACAATCCACAGCCTGCGAGGACGTTTGNNCGTTTGGCGACACTCCTCCAAATCTCGGTTACATTACTTTCATGTTTTGTTGTGAAATTCATTTCATGGGTGTTAAAAACAAACTTTATATCATTTCAGTGTTATTTGAGAATAAATGGTCTTGGCAAGGGTCTGCTGTATAAACTGATATATGTCCGGGCACAGGAGGTGCTTTATGTTGGATACCATCGCAATTATCGGCGCAGGGAATGGGGGCAAGGCTGCCGCAGCTGATCTGGCTCTTCAAGGCAGGAACGTCCGGCTCTTTGAATTTCCTGAATACAGGAGCAATATTGAGGAAATCATGGAGAGCCGCAGCCTTAAAGTTACAGGTGCGGTCGAGGGGCTGGCCCACCTCGAACTGGTTACATGGGACCTCGCTGAAGCATTAAGAGATGCGGATACGGTGATGGTCTGTACCCAGGCATTGACCCACGGCCGGGTAGCACATGAACTTGCTCCTTTGGTAGGAGCCGGACATCTTATCATCCTCAATCCCGGATCGACTGGGGGGGCCTTGCATTTTGCCCATGTTTTTCGTCAATCTGGATTAAAAAATCTACCAACATTTGTTGAAATGTCGACTCTGACTTACGGTTGCCGTGCAAACGGTGTCAATGTGGATATTTCAGTCAAGGCCAACCGTGTCCTGTATGGCACATTGCCTGCTTCGGCCATAGGCAGTGTAGGTCCCGAGTTAGAAAAACTCTACCCGGGGCTTCGACGTGGAGCAACTGTTCTTGAGGCAGGGCTGAACAATGCCAACCCGATTATTCATCCGCCAATTACGATCCTGAATGGAGCACGTATAGAATTAGAGGGGGAAAAGGTGTTCTTTTATCGGGATGGTGTCTCTCCCGGTGTTGCACGTCTGATTAGAAAGCTTGATGAAGAAAGAATGGATCTGCTTAATGCTCTGGGTTATCCATCGCAATCGGACCCTGTCACTTCTGTGGAGCAGGGGTACGCGTCGAGCACTGATTATTTTGAATGCTATAAGCATGGCCCCGGGTTTCAAGATTTTCGCTGTCCGAATAGTCTGGATAACCGTTATTTTCATGAAGATATCGGCATGGGTCTGGTCATGTTATGCTCCCTTGGTGAATTGCTTGGGGTTCCAACCCCAACGTGCAGAGGGATCGTAGCCATGGGGGAGGTTCTATCCGGTGTTGACTATTTTGCGCAGGCTGCACGAACTTTGGAGACCCTGGGGTTAGGTGATTTAAGCGTGGATGGACTTAAGCTATTTCTTGAGACTGGAGAGTTTAGTATAAGTAATGCGGGTTAGCCGGTTACCATGGAAAAATTTACCATGGTAACACATTTGAATAGCTTATTTTCCCGGATAAGGCTCTTCGATAATCGTTAGTTTTATAAGAGAAGCGTCAGCTATCCCGTCCAGGTGTAGAGCAGTGCACATTTCTTTCGCCTTCTCCACCTGTTCAAGTGGAAAAACGGAACTCTTATCCATCTCACAGGGAAGATAGCCATCGTCTGAGAAACGGTAGTAACTCTCTTTTGCTTTGATTATGAGCAGCTCCGTCATAGCGCAACTCCTGCTGTTTTTTTAAGATCCGCAAGTTTCTGCAGTCCTTTTACAGGGTCACTGTTCTGTACTGCCACCCATTGTTTGAGAGGTTTCAGGGCTGTGCCCGAAAGGAGAAGTTCACGTGCTTTCTCTACACCTCCCGAAACGGTTGTTACCATTCCTTTAACATAAAAAATCAGTGCGCTGTTGAGAATAACTGCGTCTGACCTCGCTTCATCTCCTTTGCCTGCAAGCAGTTGGTACATTTTTACTGCACCACTCTTTTTGTCCGGATCAGCAGCGAGACTCGCTGCATCACGTTTTTTTAGTCCGCAATGTTCCGGTCCAAATGTTATATCGGATAGTTTTCCTCCTTTAAGGTGTATTCCACTGGTTGTGCCGCAGACTGACGCCTCGTCCATGCCCTTAACACTGCCGGAGATCGTCCCATAGATTACAAGCGCATCCGTATAACCAATCGACTTCATAACTTCTGCCACAGGGCGGAGAAGTGTCGGGGAGTAGACGCCACGGACAGCAATTTTAGGCAGGGCCGGGTGAGCAAGGGAAGCCGCGATATTTAATGGGGAGCCGAAACAGATCTGGGATAATATCCGCCCCAGAGCCAAGGGATGAACCCGGGGGCTCATACCGTTGAAAAGGCCAATACCAGTTTCTTTTATACTGCGGGCAACAGTGTTGACATCGCATTCCATATCAACCCCAAAACATTCAGCCATATCAACCGTCCCACAGGACGATGTGATGGCCCGTGCACCGTGGCGGGCAATTTTCACTCCTCCAGCTGCAGCAACAAGTGAGGCAGCGGTGCTGATATTGAAGGTTTTGAAGGTATCCATCCCGGTACCGCAGTTATCGACAACGTCCATGCCGTTGAGGTCGACTTTCTCTGTATCGAGATCATAGACAGCCTGCCAGCCGCCCGTCACCTCAGCACTGTTTTCTCCTTTGGCAGTAAGTGCCGCAAGAAATGCACCCTGCTGCATATCGCTCACTTGATTGTTCAGCACCATTCGGAATCCCTCATAAGATTCCTTCCTGGTAAGGTTTTCTTTTGCGATAAGCCGGGTAATGAACTCTCCCAGCTGTCTGTTCTTATTCATATCCATTGCATTTCTCCCACGGTAACAGAGCGGACCACTATCCGGCACAAAATGGTGGCCGAATTCTGGTTGTAAAAGATACGGGATGCTGAAAAAGGCGGCAGCCTCCGTACCCGGTAAACAGTGCGGCCTGAAGAAAGAATCAAGCAATACACTTCCAGATACAGAGGACTCCAGTGGTTTACTCTGAAGGTGGACAGACACTGGGTCCACCTGTGCAGGCAGGCTTTCTGACTCACGAATTATCCTGCAAAGCAGCCGTCTTCCCGGGATAATCCCAGTGACTTATTCAAACCCGATAAACGGGATAAGTACTTTCACGAAATTCTTTCAAAAACAGGAAAAGAATTTCTAATGTACTAAAAAATCAGAATATGATATCACGATCCAGTTGTGACATCAGCTGCTGCAGACTTCGAATACAGCAAGGACTGGCTTGTGACGGATTCACACCGTCTTTCCTATTACCATGTGCTGGGTGCACCTGCAGGTGCTGTATATATTCCCTTCTTACGTCTTTTTCAATATCTATTCCGAATCCCTTTCCTCCCTGATAG
>DEIL01000320.1:22537-22777 GCA_002352445.1 Desulfobulbaceae bacterium UBA2775 | reverse complement strand
GAACTCTGTGGTTTAAGTTTTTCTTGTTTTTTATGACAGAAGTTAGGGAATAAGGTACTAAAATGATGGCGTCGTAAAAACTCTTCATCTACTTCGTCATTCCCGCCTGCGCGGGAATGACGGAATGGCAAAAAATTTGCGCTTTTACGAGACCAACACAAATAAGTATTAAACAAAACAAGATCATTTCAAAAACACATTATACCTGTCTTTTATTTAATTCTGCAACCGATATTACTG
>DEIL01000320.1:21420-22510 GCA_002352445.1 Desulfobulbaceae bacterium UBA2775 | reverse complement strand
CTTACAATTTCAACTGCATACTATTTTTTAGATGCTTACAGTTCCAGCTCGGGTATAATAGATTCCGGTTCACATATGGAGAAAATATAATGATAAAAGTAGGCATCTTATCAGACACTCATATTACTAAAATAACAGAACAATTCCGAAAAAACTGCGCATCTGCTTTTGATGGCTGTGATGCAATTATCCATGCTGGAGATTTAACGGATATATCTATATTATCAACTTTTACCGGAAAGGATATCTACGGTGTCTGCGGAAATATGTGCAATCAGGCAACCCGGCAACTTCTGCCTGAAACAAAGATAATTTATCTCAATGGCTACTCCATCGGCATATGTCATGGAACCGGGCCCCGTCATAATATTGAAGAGAGGCTGCTGAGGCTTCTTCCGGGAACAGATTGCATCGTCTATGGCCACACTCATACCCCAATCTGCCATAACACAGGAAACACCCTTTTTATCAACCCTGGAAGTTTTCAGGGAACCGGTAATTATGGAGCACCCGGGACATACGGAGTATTGCATATCGAAAAGGATAGTTTGAAAGGCTCAATTCACGAGCTGGTCAGGTAAACATGAAACCAAAACTCACTCCAATGCTGCAGCAATACTTTGAAATCAAGCAGCAGCATGAAGATGCAATTCTCTTTTACCGGATGGGTGATTTTTACGAAATGTTTTTTGAAGATGCTGTTGAAGCCTCAAAGATCCTGGGAATTACCCTCACCTCAAGGAACAAAAAGAGTGACGCCCTCCAGGTTCCCATGTGCGGCATTCCTTACCATGCCCTTCAGACCTACCTTGCAAAACTCGTCAGGGGAGGGCGCCGGGTTGCAATATGTGAACAGACAGAGGATCCTGCCCAGGCAAAGGGGATTGTAAAAAGAGAAGTTGTCCGCATCATTTCTCCCGGTGTCGTCACCGATGATCACCTTCTTGATGACAAGAGCAACAACTATATCTGTTCTGTCATTGCCAGGGAAACCGGAGAGAAATCAAACTGGGGAGTCAGCTTCCTGGATCTCAGCACCGGTGAGTTTCTGGTTGGAGAATTTCCAACAGATAATCAGGATTTTGAAAAT
>DEIL01000320.1:20137-21318 GCA_002352445.1 Desulfobulbaceae bacterium UBA2775 | reverse complement strand
GCCAGAGATCTCCTGCTTGATCATTTCAAAACTATCACCCTTGACGGCTTTGGCTGCGCACATTTTTCAATCGGCATTATCGGGGCGGGAGTGCTGCTTGAATATGTACAGGAAACCCAAAAATCGTCAATTGATCATATTGAAAAGCTTACACCTCTTGATCTTGAAACAATCCTGCAGATAGACGACTCTTCCAGACGCAATCTTGAGCTCACCCAGACCATTATCGGCGGCAGTCGACAGGGGTCCCTGCTCTCTGTCATTGACCAGACCTGTACCCCCATGGGAGCACGGCTGCTGAAATCCAATATCCTCTTTCCTCTGCAGGATACCAAACGAATCAACGACAGGCTGGATGCGGTAACGTTCTTTTATAAAAACAGCGGGTTGCGCAGCGATCTGAGAAGCCTTCTGGACACCGTATATGATCTTGAAAGATTAAACAGCCGGATGATGCTTGGCACGGGAAATGCCAGAGACATTCTAGCCATGAAAAACTCCCTGGCTCAGCTGCCTCCTGTCTACTCTCTTCTCAGTCAATGCGATACCGTAAAGCTCATCGATCTTTACCAGCAGTTCGATATTCTTGCAGATCTATATGATCTACTCGACCGGTCAATTGCTCCTGATCCACCGATCACTGTACGTGAAGGCCATCTTATCCAGGAGGGATATAATTCAGAGCTTGATGAACTTATCCTGATACTGCGTGACGGCAAACAGATGATTCTCAACCTTGAGAGCCGTGAACGTGAATCCACCGGAATAAGCAAACTGAAAATCGGCTATAACAAGGTTTTTGGATACTTTATCGAGGTGTCCAAAATTCAAGCCGCAAAGGTGCCTGAATCATATATCAGGAAACAGACCCTGGTCAACGCGGAGCGCTTCATCACTCCTGAACTGAAGGAATTTGAGGGCAAGGTGCTTGGTGCTCAGGACAGACGCGTTGAGCTCGAATATCAGCTCTTTATCGACATTCGAACCCGGCTTGCAAAGAGCAGCAGCCGTATACTTAAAACCGCTAAGCTCCTTGCTCAAATTGACTTTCTGTCGGCCAATGCGGAAACAGCTCAACTTTATAATTACCGCAGACCACAAATTGATACGCAAGATGATATAGAGATTATCGAAGGCCGTCACCCCGTTATTGAACGATCTCTGGCCACCGGAAAATTTGT
>DEIL01000320.1:15664-20017 GCA_002352445.1 Desulfobulbaceae bacterium UBA2775 | reverse complement strand
TTGTCGATCGTATTTTCACCAGGGTGGGAGCAATGGATGATCTGCGCCGGGGGCAATCCACTTTTATGGTTGAAATGAGTGAGACGGCGAATATTCTTAACAATGCAACTCCCAAAAGCCTTGTGGTGCTCGATGAAATAGGCAGAGGAACCTCCACATATGACGGTCTTGCGATCGCCTGGGCAGTTGCTGAAGAACTGGTCAATAAAAATAAGAAAGGTGTTAAAACACTTTTTGCAACCCACTACCATGAACTGATCGAACTTGCCAAAAGTCACAAACGTGTCAAAAACTACTCTATTACTGTACGGGAATGGCAGGACACTATTATTTTCCTGCATAAACTGGCAAAGGGAGGTACCAGCAGAAGCTACGGAATTCAAGTTGCAGGATTGGCAGGTGTTCCTGACCATGTAGTGAAAAGGGCCGAGAAAATTTTACAGGATATTGAAAAAGAAAATCTGAATCAACCGGAAACTTCCACTAAATCCTACCGCAAACGGAAAAAGAAGCATCACCCGAACCAGTTATCTCTCTTCCCGGCCCCGGTAAACCCACATCTGGACTATCTAAACAATATTGATCTGGATGGAATTACTCCAAGGCAGGCTCTTGAAATTCTCTATAAAATGAAAACGATCTGATGATTGGTTTGCCTTGCCGTTTTCTTTTTTGTATTGTCGGGCGATTTCGCTTATAATGTCTTGAAATCTGTCCCTATGCTCAGTACACAAGAAACCTTAACCGCAGAGGACACAGAGAGCACAGAGATAGAAAAAGATATTCTTTTCTCTGTGCTCTCTGTGTCCTCTGTGGTGAGATAATGTATCTTTTGAGTTGGCGGGTGTCGCCCGCTTCAGAACAAGAGGATCTCTTCACCATATGTTTCGACAAATCAGCCGTAACTCTCTTCTTTTCTTTCTGTTCGTTTTCCTTATTGGAGTCAGTTATCCTCTAGGGGCTCAAACGGAAATCAGCGATCCAACAATCACCATAAAAAAAAGGTACGATCAGGCAAAATTTTATTTTAATCAGCTGCATACAAATAGTTCAATTTACTCATCACGTGAAAACTGGCTCAAAGGCACCCGAAATTTCAGGAGAATTTACCTTTCAAGCCCTAAATCTGAACTTGCCCCCGCCTGCCTCTTCATGCTCGGTCGTATCTACTCCCAGATGTATGATAAATTCACCCTGGAAATAGATCTGGATGAATCTATTTCATACTATAAAGATACAGCTCAATTATTCTCTCAACATCTTCTTGCCGACGATGCCTACTTTGCGCTTGGCACTATTTTTCTCAAGCAAAAAGGCGATCCCCGGAAAGCCGCCAAATTTTTCACAGAAATAGTCACTGACTACCCGAACGGAGATATGCACCCTGAAGCAGCAAAGATGCTGAAAGTGCTGTCAAAAGATCATGACATACCGTTACCAGCAATTATGGTAACTTCATCACAACTTAATAACCTCAACTATGTTCTTCCAGTAAAATACTGGTCCTCCAATAATTATACCCGGGTTGTCATTATGGCATCAGGGCCGGTCAGATATAAAGATGTGCTGCTGGAGGCAGCAGACGGCAAACCGAGAAGGCTGTATCTCGACTTCAAACAGAGCTATATTGAGCCGCAATACAGGGCACCGGTGCCCATTGAGGATGGTTTGCTCAGAAGAATTCGAACCGGTCAGTTCACCACAGACACTGTACGGGTAGTACTCGACATTGAGTCCATAGGAAGCTATAAGATTTTCAGTCTCCCTGACCCGTTCAGAGTTGTAATAGATGTTCGCGGTGAAAATCTCGGTAAAGACAGTAGCGGTCTTGTTGCATCTGACAAAAAAACCGGGGAGATCATAGCGGATAAGTTGGATGCTAAATCAAAAATCATCACCTTAAGGGATCAGAAGAAAATCGCAGTCACTCCTGTTGCGGCAGCAGAAGAAGACTCACCAATTGCATCAACACCAACATCGAAAAAACTTTCCCTGGCCCAGCAGCTTGGGCTTGGAGTACGGACAATCGTCATAGATCCGGGACATGGCGGGAAAGATCCGGGTGCTATAGCCAACGGTATCAAAGAAAAAGATATTGTGCTCAATATTGCTAAAAAACTTGCGCCAATTCTGCAAAAAGATCTTGGCTGCAAGGTCATTCTTACCCGTTCTGATGACACATTCATAACACTTGAGGAACGGACAGCAATTGCTAATGCCCAGGGAGCCGATCTCTTTATATCCCTCCATATCAATGCCCACCCGGCTCCAAAAGTGAGAGGACTTGAAACCTACTACCTCAATTTCAGCACAAATGCTGAAGCAATGCGGGTTGCAGCCAGGGAAAATGCGACATCGACCCATCAGATGAGCGAACTGCAGGACATTCTTTCCGATATAATGCAGAACTCTAAAATTAACGAATCTTCACGCCTGGCGAATCAAGTTCATCAATCAATACTTACCGGTGCAAAACCGGTCAATCAGAATTATGCCAAAATCAAGAATCTCGGTGTTAAGCAGGCTCCTTTCTATGTCCTTATCGGGGCGCAAATGCCCGCTATATTACTGGAAATTGCTTTTTTGAGTAACGAAAAAGATGCCTCAAACCTGACGAACCCTCATTTCGTTCAGATGCTCACTCAGGAAATTTCGAATGGCATCAAATCCTATGTCAATGCAACTTCGGCCCAATTGCGGCTTAACTGAAGGCTGTTAGACTGTTAGGCTTTAGGCTTTTAGCAACAACAAAAACTCGGTATATGGACAGACAATGCATTGAATAACTCCTACTGCTCCCTTGTTCTGCCCTTCCCTAATAGCCTAACAGCCTAAAACAGAAAAGGCCGCCCAAATAATGGACAGCCTTTTCCGATACTTTACTTTACGAAAGTAATATTTACATCACAAACTTTTTGAAACCCTCAAGCGCATAAGCGCTCTCTGCAAAGAGACCTCAGCTCTTTTTGTATTCAAATCTTCTTCATGTTGGGTAGCCTGTGCAAGTCGCTTTTCCGCTCTTTCCTTGGCACGCATTGCCCTTTCAACATCGATTTCACTACCAAACTCTGCACTCTCTACAAGAAAGGTGACCTTATTGTTTGACACCTCGCAAAACCCACCACTGACCATAAGAGTTTTTCTCTCTTTGCCATTCTCATAGGTAAGAACGCCAATTTTGATAGTCGACAGAAAGGGTGCGTGATTAGCAAGTACACCGAAGTCACCACCAAAACCTGGAGCTGTTACAATGTCAACATCCTCGTTGACTTTGGCTCCACCGGGGGTTACGACTTCCAATCTTATCTGCTGTGCCATCGAATTGTCCTCTCCAGCTAAATATTTAACTTACTCCTTGGACTGAGCGTCCTTGGCAACAGCCTCATCAATGCTTCCTACCATATAAAATGAGTTCTCGTTGAGATCATCATGCTTACCCTCGAGGATCTCTTTAAAGCCCTGAACGGTATCAGCGATCTTAACAAACTTACCGTCCATACCGGTGAATACTTCTGCAACGGTAAATGGCTGAGAGAGATATCTCTGTACTTTTCGAGCACGAGCAACCACAATCTGATCTTCTTCAGAAAGTTCATCCATACCGAGAATCGCAATAATATCCTGAAGATCTTTATACTTCTGCAGGGTTACCTGGACTCCTCGGGCGGTATTATAGTGATCTTCCCCGATTACGTTGGGATCAAGAATTCTGGAGGTGGAATCCAGTGGATCAACTGCTGGATAAATACCAAGTTCGGATATCTGACGGGACAGAACAACAGTACCGTCAAGGTGAGCAAAGGTGGTCGCAGGGGCAGGATCCGTCAAGTCATCTGCCGGTACATAAACACACTGTACTGCGGTAATTGATCCTTTGTTGGTGGAGGTGATCCTTTCCTGCAATGCACCGAGGTCAGTTGCAAGAGTCGGCTGATAACCAACCGCTGATGGAATTCGACCAAGAAGAGCAGACACCTCGGAACCAGCCTGGGTGAATCGGAAGATATTATCGACAAAGAGGAGCACGTCCTGACCCTCTTCATCCCTGAAATACTCCGCTGCGGTAAGTCCGGTCAGAGCAACCCGGGCACGGGCTCCCGGAGGCTCGGTCATCTGGCCATAAATGAGCGCCGCTTTTGGCAGTACGCCGGAGTCTTTCATCTCATGGTAAAGATCGTTGCCCTCACGGGTACGCTCACCAACACCACAGAAAACGGAAATGCCGCCATGGTGCATGGCAATATTGTTTACCATTTCCATCATAATTACGGTCTTACCAACACCGGCGCCACCGAAAAGACCCATTTTCCCGCCAAGAGGGAAAGGTACCAGCAGATCGATAACCTTAATACC
>DEIL01000320.1:15280-15519 GCA_002352445.1 Desulfobulbaceae bacterium UBA2775 | reverse complement strand
GTTACCTCCATGCCGCGCACCAGACCGTCAGTCTGATCCATAGCAATACACCGGCACACATTGTCACCAAGATGCAGGGCAACCTCGACAACAAGATTGTCAGGTGTATCATCAATACCCGGATTGGTGACTGTACATGCGTTCAGAATCTCCGGCAGGTCGCCGGGCTCAAATTCAACATCTACGACAGGTCCGATAACCTGTATGACTTTTCCTTTCTTTTGCTCACTCATTGGGCT
>DEIL01000320.1:6768-15254 GCA_002352445.1 Desulfobulbaceae bacterium UBA2775 | reverse complement strand
TGCTTCGTTGTTTCAATAATTCTATAATCCCAACGGACCCTGGTACACTGAAATCATAGAATTATTTTACGCCTCGCATATGAATTTTCTTACTTAGCCATCCTATTTTAATATTTTCAGGACTTTGCCAAATTATCAATATTTTAAATTATTATTTCAGGGCTTCTGCGCCACCAACAATATCCATAAGCTCATTCGTTACTGCAGCCTGACGAGCCTTATTATAGATGATGGTCAAATTACTCACAATATCCTTACATGCGGTGGTTGCATTATCCATCGCTGTCATCCTTGCGGCGTGCTCACTGGTACCTACCTCCAACATCGCATGATAAATGAGGACATTGAGATAGAGCGGCTGCAGTGTATCCATAAGTTCTTCTGATGAAGGTTCATAGATATATTCACCCGAGAATTTCTTCTCTGCCTCACTGTCAGCTTCAACCGGCTGAATAGGGAGAAAAGAAACATCAACCGGTCTCTGAATTGCAACAGATTTGAATTCTCCAAAAACGACTTCAACTTTATCTGTTGCCCCGCTGAGAAACTCCCCGGCGATATCAGTGGCAATCTCCCTTGCGTTAAACATCTCAAAGCCTGACATGACATTAAGATAACTTTTTCTTACCTTTCCAGTCTTTTTCAGTAATTGAAATCCTTTTTTTCCTACACATACCAGACTGATGTCTTTGCCCTCAGCCTCATACTTCGCTATCATCTCCATAACCAATTTGATGATGTTAGCATTGTAGGAGCCGCATAAACCGCGATCAGAGGTGATAACCACCAGCTCAACCTTTTTCACATCACGATTTTCCATGAGTGGAAATGCCGAGGTGTTTGCTCCGCCGGACAGGTTTGACATAGCCTCATTGAACTGTGAGGTGTATGGCCGGAAGGCCTCCATCTTCTCCTGGGCGCCGCGCAGTTTCGCCGCGGCAACCATGTTCATGGCTTTGGTGATCTGTGATGTCTTCTGTACACCAGTGATCTTTGATTTGACATCCTTTAAACTTGGCATATCTTGTCCTATCCTGGATTAGTTAAGGCCTTTACCTGCCTTGAAAGTGTCACCAAAGCTGGTCAGTACTTTATTCAGTTTCTCCTTGATTGGATCGGTAAACTCCTCTTCAGCTGCAAGATCAGTGAAAACAGTTGGATCATTAGATTCTATATAGCTGTACAGTTCACCTTCATAATCCCCCAGAGTATCTACCGGCAGTTCATCAAGGAAACCATTGGCACCTGCATAAATGATCGTAACCTGCTTCTCCATCGACAGCGGTTGAAACTGGGGCTGCTTAAGAATCTCAACAAGCCTCTCTCCTCGAGTGAGTTTTGCCTGGGTTGCAACATCCAGATCAGAACCGAAAGCAGCAAATGCTGCAAGCTCACGATACTGAGCAAGATCCAGACGAAGGGTACCTGCAACCTGCTTCATTGCTTTTACCTGTGCGGCACCACCAACACGGGAAACTGAGAGACCTACATTAACCGCTGGACGTACACCTGAAAAGAACAGGTTCGGCTCAAGGTATACCTGACCATCTGTAATAGAGATAACATTGGTCGGAATAAAGGCGGAAACATCACCGGCCTGGGTTTCGATGATCGGTAATGCGGTCAGAGAGCCGGCACCAAGTTCATCATTTACCTTGGACGCACGCTCAAGCAGACGGGAATGGTTAAAGAAGATATCACCGGGATACGCTTCACGTCCAGGTGGACGCCTGAGCAGGAGGGAAAGCTCACGATAGGCGACAGCCTGCTTTGAGAGATCATCATAGATAATCAGCGCATGCTTGCCGCTATCGCGGAAATATTCACCCATTGAACATCCGGCAAAAGGAGCAATATACTGCATTGGAGCAGGGTCGGAAGCACAGGCGGCAACGACTGTAGTATATTCCATGGCGCCATGCTTTCTAAGGGCTTCCACAACCAGAGCAACAGTTGATTTTTTCTGACCAACAGCAACATAGATACAGTGAATATCACTATTCTTCTGAGCAATAATGGCATCGACACAGAGTGCGGTTTTACCAATCTGACGATCACCGATTACCAGCTCTCGCTGACCGCGCCCTACAGGAGTCATGGCATCTACAGCTTTTGCACCGGTGTAGCATGGTTCATGAACACCTTTTCTTGCAATAACACCCGGAGCGAGCACTTCGATTTTTGAGAAGAGCTCAGCGTTGATCGGCCCCAGACCATCAATAGGCTGCCCAATACCATCAACAACACGGCCTTCCATTTCAGGACCAACCGGAACCTCGGCAATTTTACCGGTACGCTTAACAATATCACCTTCCTTGACACCAGTTATATCACCGAGAACAGCACAGCCGACATTATCCGCTTCCAGGTTGAGAGCAAGACCCATAATTCCGCCGGGAAACTCCAAAAGCTCCATAGCCATGCAGTTTTTGACACCATAGACACGGGCGATACCGTCACCAACAGAAATTACGGTACCGGTCTCGTTGAGGTCAATACTGGTTTCGTACTCCCCAATCTGATCTTTAATAATCTGACTAATTTCTTCTGCTTTGATCTGCATCTATTCTCTCCCCTTAATGGAATCTTTTAAACCTGCAAGCTGGGTCTTTATCGAACCATCTAACACCAGATCCCCAACCTTGGCGATAATACCGCCAATAATTGATGGATCAACACCCGTGGTCAGCTCCACCTTCTTGCCTGTTAACTTTTCTAATGTAGCCTGAACACGTTGCTGGAGTTCATCGCTCAGCTCTATCGCAGAAATGACACTGCCATGGCTGATGTTTTTCTCCTCATCCACCATGATTTTATATTCTTCTGCGATCTCCGGCAGAATTTCAGCGCGTTTCTTCTCAACTAAGAGGTTCAGGAAATTACTCATAACCGAATCAACACCCATTGAGCCGATCATTCCGGCCATGACTTTTTCCCTTACATCCAGGGGGTAGAGAGGGTTGGTGAGAGCATCAACAACCTCAGGATTCGATTCAAACACCCCCGAGACTCCCGTAAGTACATCATTGTACTCCTCATATTTTCCCTGTTCCTGACCTACTGCGAAAATTGCCTTGGCATATCGTCGTGCGAGGATTGTCTGTTTCACTGTACCGCCCCCACTTTAGCTAAATAGTCATCTATAATCTTGACCTGATCATCATCGGTAAGATTCTTTACAATCAGTTCTTCAGCCATCACAGCAGCCTGCTCAGAAACTTCATCTTTCAGTGAGCGCCGCGCTTCAGTTATCTCATTCTGAATCGCCATCTCCGCAGCACGTTTGAGGTCATCTACAGCCTGTTCAGCTTTCTCAAGTATTTTTGTCTTCTCAATTTCCGCCTGGGCAACAGCCCTGTCAACAATGGTATCAATTTCAGATTCAACGTTTAGCAGTTTTACCTGAAATTCATCGTATGACTGCTCTGCGTCGACACGCTTCTGTTGCAGATCTTCAATCTCTTCCTTGATCTGTGCCCGCCTTGAAGCAAGTCCTGAGCCGATTGGCTTGGCCCCAAATTTAACAAGGATAATCATCAGTGCTATAAAGTTGACGATTCTCCATCCCAGATCCTTGAGCTTAGCAGCAGAAAGACTTCCTCCTCCATGCGCATCGGCTGCCGCTGCATCTCCATGGGAAGCCTCTGCAGTGTGCCCGGTGTCTGCAGCGACAGCATGTGAGTCAGCTGCAGGTGCATGGGCAGGTTGTCCAGAGGCAAAAGCCGTCCCAAGAGACAAGGCAAACCAAAGTGTTAACGTAACCAGGCTCAAAATCCCGGCAGATTGTTTCACTCCTCTCATTGTTAGAGACTCCTCCCCAGAATTTTTCCTGCCATATCGGTTGCAAACCCGTCAAGCCCCTTCTGCAACTCTTTCCTGGCATTCTTGACCTGAGATCTGATTTCAGCAATCTTTTCCTCCTTGCCGGCATCAGCCTCTGCTTTAATAGCTGCGAGCTTCTCATCTCCAGCCGCCTGTGCACCGGCTCTGGCCGTATCCAGGGCAGCTTTCGCCTTTCCGGATGCCTTCGCCATTTTTGCATCAACTTCTTTCTGCCGGAGTGCCGTCTTATCCTCGAAATCCGAGATTTCCCCCTGCACCCCCTGCAGTTTATCAGATCGTTCCTTAAGGATTTTCTTTACTGGTACGTAAAGAAACTTATTAAGAAGAAACATGAGAACAATCATGTTTATAATCTGAATCACCAAGGTAATATCCATCGTAATCATGTTGATAGCTCCTGATTAACTTAGATAATAAAAAAAACGTAACATTCATTTACAAAATGAATGATGACCACAAGTTGCTAACAATTATCAAAAAACCGCACAGATGCACAAATTTATGAATGTGTTCAAAATAAAATGAACGACCATTCATAACGGGGAAAATTTTTACCGCAAATATATCGCTATGTCAACCAATTTATATATCTCACCGTCTTGCAGGGTGATTGATTACTCAGACAATATCTCTGCCACCGCCTGTGGCACGAACCGTATGGCCTCATCCAGCTTGTCCACCATGGAACCGCCAGCCTGAGCCATATCAGCTCGGCCTCCACCTTTTCCGCCAACAATTTTTGCGACCCTGTTAATAAGATCACCGGCCTTCACCCTGCCGGTCAGGTCGTCGCTTACTATGGTCAGGAGAGCCACCTTACCTTTGATGGAGCCACCGAGAACAGCGATCCCTGAGCCCATATTATGCCGAATTTTATCGCCAACCTCCCTCAAGGTTTTTGGGCTATCCAGGGGAATCCTGGACGCTATCACTTTTATCCCTTCCACCGTCACCGCATCGCTTAGCATGGTCGTAAGATCTGAACCGGCAAGCCGGTTTGCAAGATCCGCTACCTGTTTTTCAAGTGTTTTTTGAGTTTTAAAGAGAGTCTGCAGTTTTGTAATAACCCTATCACCAGTTACATTCAAAATTGATGTGACTTCCTTTTCTCTTTGAGACATTGCCTGGATATCTAGAAGCGCAACTGCGCCGGCAAGGGCTTCTATTCGCCTGACTCCTGCAGCAATACCACTTTCTGAAAGAATTTTGAAAACTCCAATTTCACCGGACGAAGCAACGTGGGTTCCACCACATAATTCCATACTGAAATCAGACAGTGAGACCACCCTGACGGAATCTTCATATTTTTCACCAAAAAGAGCTGTAGCGCCCTCTTTTATAGCCTCTTCTCTATCCAGCACTCTGGTGATAACCTGACAATTATCTCTAATTTTTTCATTTACCAGCAGCTCAATGTTTTCAATCTCGTGCTCAGTCACCGGAGAGAAATGGGTGAAATCAAACCGCAATCTTTCTGGCCCGACCAATGATCCCGCCTGTTTCACATGATCACCCAGAACTTCTTTTAAAGCAGCCTGCAAAAGGTGCGTCGCCGTGTGGTGGGCAGCAGTCGCTCTGCGCTTTTCACTGTTTACTTTAATTTCAACCTCGCCATCATTCTGGAAAACACCTTCCTCAACAGTAATGGCATGAAGAATTAATCCATCTCCACCCGAAGCGGTTGATTCAATCCGCGCCCTGCCCTCCTGCCAGGTTATCTCACCTGTATCTCCCACCTGCCCTCCCGCTTCGGCATAACAGGGCGTTTTATATACAAAGACCCGTCCCTTCTCTCCTTTCATAAGGTGAGAAACCGGCGCTCCTTTACCATCAAGCAACCCTCCGACCTTCGTCTTCACTGACAAATCAGTAAAGCCCTTAAACTCAGCCTTCAAACCTTGTGCGAGCAGGTTTTTCACCCCGGAGTCGAGCAATGCAACCCCTTCATCTTTTCGAGAGGATCTTGATTTCTTCCGCTGCGCTTCCATCTCCTCTATGAAACCGGGCTCATCAAACTGCAGATTTCTCTCCAGGGCCACATCTCTGACAATATCAAAAGGGAAACCGAAGGTATCATAAAGTTTAAAGATAAATGTGCCGGAGATAAGTTTGGAACCTTCCTCTGCCAGTCGACCAATTTCATCATCGAGCAGAACCAACCCATTTTCCAGGGTCTCTCTAAATCTGTCCTCCTCATTATTGACCACCTTGGTCAACAGGGAGGCTGCATCTTTCAGGTGTGGATAAGCCTCCTCCATCTCTGCTCCCACTACCCTGCAAACCTCCTCCAGAAATGGTCGATCCAAGCCCAGATGTTTGCCGTAACGAACCGCCCTTCGCATTATTCTACGAAGAACATAACCGCGCCCCTCATTGGAGGGCAAAACACCATCTGCGACAAGAAAGGTTGTAGCCCTTGCATGATCGGCAATAACCCGCATGGCTGTATCATCCTGCCTGGCCGCTCCATAACCCCTGCCTGACAACTCCTCAAGTTTGGCAATTATCGGCGCAAAAAGATCAGAATCATAATTATTAAATTTACCCTGGAGAACAGCAGCCACTCTTTCAAGCCCCATCCCGGTATCAATACTTGGCTTCGGCAGTGGAATCATGGTTCCATCAGAAGATCTGTTGAATTGCATAAAGACAAGATTCCAGAGTTCGAGGAAACGATCACAATCGCACCCCAGAGCACAGTCAGGACGGCCGCATCCAGCCTCAACACCCTGGTCGATATGAATTTCAGAGCAGGGACCACACGGTCCGGTATCTCCCATGGCCCAGAAATTTTCCTCCTCCCCCATCCTCACAATTCTTCCTTTGGGCAGGTCTTCTATCTGCTCCCAAAGTTCCTCGGCCTCATCATCATCTTCAAAAATCGAAACCCAGAGTTTTTCCTGAGGCATGCCGAGTTCTACCGTCAGAAAATCCCAGGCAACACGAATTGCCTCTTTTTTGAAATAGTCACCGAATGAAAAATTACCCAGCATTTCAAAGAAGGTATGGTGCCTGGCAGTATACCCTACATTTTCAAGATCATTATGTTTTCCACCGGCACGAACACAACGCTGACTGGTTACCGCCCTTACATAGTCACGTTTATCCTCGCCCATAAAGACCATTTTAAACTGAACCATTCCGGCATTGGTAAAGAGCAGGGTGGGATCATCTTTTGGTACCAGAGAAGAACTTTCAACAACCACGTGATTATTCTGCTTAAAATATTCTAAAAATTTACTTCTTATCTCATTTCCTTTCATAGTTCTTAAATGCTCAAAATTATTTAATTGTTGGTTACTGTTCAGGCTATTAGTACCTTACTCCTGAACTTCTGTCATAAAAAACAAAACAGCTTAAACCACAGAGTTCACAGAGAACACAGAGGAGAGAAAAAGAAATGCTTTTTCTCTGTGGCCTCTGTGAACTCTGTGGTGAGATAATGTACCTTTTGGGTTGTGGGTGTCGCCCACTTTTACCGTTTTCAGCCTCTTTCTATAACATAAGGGAGAACTTCCTTAAATGCCGGAGTTCCTGCTTTACCAAGCAGTTCATAAACCAGCATCTCCACTGGTCCGATAGTTGCCCCCATGCCCTGCAGTCGCTCCAGACCCCGCTGATGATTCAGTTCAGACCTGGATGACACGCCATCAGACACGACCCAGACTGAGAACCCTTTTTCAAGGAGCCCAGCTGCAGTCTGATAGATACAGATATGGGTTTCAACGCCCACCAGAATCATTGTTGTCACCGTTTTTGGTAGACCTGCAACGAAGGCAGCCGTGTCTTTATTTGCCAGCGCATTAAATTCGACTTTATCAAACAGCGGCAGGTCACTGACCAGAGGCTCAATATTGGCCACATAGGGTCCCAGCCCTTTTTTATACTGAGTATTACCAAAAATCGGAATATCCAGAATCTTCGCACAATGGATCATAAACTCAACCGTTGCCGCTACCTCATCGACCCCATGAATTTTTGCCATCAGACTCTCCTGGACATCAATGATCTGCAGACAACAATTTCCCGGAACAAGTAGACCACTTGCCATAATCAATCCTCCTCCGATCCCGCATATTGAGATCCCTTTCAACACCTCCCAGGAGCCTGTCCGAAAGGGGTGTAATTACCTTTAAAAAATTATGCTTTTAAACAAAAATAATGAAATTACAAAAAAATAAGCCTACACTACGCCAGGCAAGCAAGGCAAGATTAATTTATCATACTCAGCAGAACCTGATATACTACTCTACTATTAGAAGATGCTTTTTATTACTTGTCTCTTATGAAGCCCTTTGAGGCGTGATCTTTCGCAAGTGTGTAATTCACTGGATATCCATACCCAAAAGAAAAAACCTTTACAAAGAGATATTAGCTATTAAGTTAAAACATGAAATGCTTTACTAAGGAGATCTAATGCAAGACGAACAGATTGAGGCGATGTCTAAACTCCTGAAATCCATGTCACATCCTATCCGGTTGAAAATTCTTTGTCTACTGCAGGACAGAGAACTCTCCGTTGGTGAGATCAGGGATCAGGTAAAAACCACAAACGCTAATGTTTCACAACATTTGAATATACTGCGAAGTCAGGGAATTATTGACTACCGTAAGGATGCAAACTTTATATACAATAAAATCAC
>DEIL01000320.1:1625-6746 GCA_002352445.1 Desulfobulbaceae bacterium UBA2775 | reverse complement strand
AATGCATCTGCGGAGTCTCGTCAACTCGCTACCTGTCCTCAACTCTTCATTATTCTCGGACAAACCTCCTGGGAAAAGTCCCGTTTGTCGGAGACAGGGAGAGACAGCAGAAATTGTTGTGAGCTGCAGGCAAGGAAAACACAAAATGATTATTACAGATTGGGTCCATACAATAGCAGGATTTTTTATACTTCTCAGTCTTTCACTGGGAGTTGAGGCCAGCCCGCTCTTTCACAGCAAATACTGGCTGTTTTTCACCGCATTCGTCGGTCTGAACCTTTTTCAGTTTGGCTTTTCCAAATTTTGCCCCTTGGGACTTATACTAAAGACACTGGGTGTACCAGAGACCAGAACATAAAGACAAGAAGACATAAACCACAGAGGACACAGAGAAGGGAAAAGAGTATCTTTTCTCTGTGGTTTATGTGGTGAGATAATTTATCTTTTCAGTTACTCAGTTACTACCCATAACAGCCCCACAGGAAGCTTGCCAGCAACAGGTAGTTTGAGAACAAGTGTCCTGTTGTTGAAAACAAGGTGAATGCCCCTCCTTTTCCTGGATTCTGCAGATCAAATCAGCCATCTTAATACCTTTCTCCTGAGGGATACCTAGAGAAAGCCCTTTTTTACGTGCAAATGAAAATAGTTGTGACCCTTTCTTAAACTTCTTTTCAGACATAATTTATCCTCTAAAATTTTTATGATTTTTTTATAATTGATGACGCCGTGGATGGGACTTTTTACGACATCATCAGCCGTTAAATGGGCAGGATATGATACTCCTCAACAGCAGGATGCATACCACTGAGCAACTGCCCGTTTCGTCCATCAATAGATACAGGATCGCCAAATCCGATTTTCACCCCTGCGATTTCACAATATTGTTCAACTTCATACACTTTAAGGTTCTGGCACCCGACAACACACGTCTTCCCAAGCCGGACAGCTACCACCGATGCATGGGAGGTCTGCCCTCCTCTGGCGGTTAACAGACCGTCTGCAAGGCTGACAGCTTTAATATCTTCCGGTACGGTATCCTGCCGAATCAGGATAAGAGGAATATCAGGATCAGATTCCCGCAACTTAATAACATTTTCCTCGGTAAAAACAGCCCGCCCGGACAACGCAGACCCGGAAACTCCTACGCCATGCCCCAGGTGAGCTGCTTTAATTGCCGGGGATTCGACAAAAACATTCAGATGTTCTCTTTTCTTTATGGTTATCATATCACGGGTCTGCAGCAGATATAAGTCCTCCGCCTCCGGCCCCTCAAAAGTGAATTCTATTTCCTGCGGATTCCACCGTTTATCGTAAACCAGTTCTCGAGACAGTTCCAGCAGTGCCGAATAGATTGCCGGGAACCTCATCTCCAGGGTTTCACTGACCAGACGACCGTCAATCTCAGCCTGCTCAACGGAGATTGCGCAACTGGTCACCAGCCCGGAGACAATATCTTCCCCCTGATCGCCATAGGCATAATCACCCCAAAGGGCAACTCTCTGCACCTTTCGATAGGGGTGAGCTGTAAACACCACACCGGACCCTGCATTCTCACTGCGATTTCCAAACACCATAGCCTGAACAATAACCGCGGTCCCCCAGGAATCGGAAACATCCATTATCCGCCGATACTCCATCGCCTTGTCGGTTCTCCAGGAATCGAGCACAAGCTCAATGGCGTTCACCAGCTGCAGCCATGGATCGTCAGGTATACCAATACCCCTCTGGCGGATTAGCCGTTGATAGGAGAGAGCGAGTTCTTTCATCTGTTCAGAAGAGAACTCACGTTTAAGCGCAACATCATGCTTCTTTTTTGCATCATCCATCAGGAGTTGAAAGTCCTCGCGCCCCATACCTGAAATCATTGCCCAGGACTGAAGAAAACGCCTGTAGTTATCCCAGGCAAGATACGCCTTGCCATTACGAGCGATACAATCATCAATCAATTCTTCATTAAATCCGATATTGTGAACTGTGGCCATCATCCCCGGCATTGAGATGGAACCACCGGATCTCACAGAAAGCAGCAGGGGGGAGTCCGGCGAACCAAAGACCTTACCTGTCAATTGTTCGATCTCGTCGAGAGAATTCCTGATACGCTTCATAAACTCCTCACGAGTTTTGGCATAACCGAATACAACCTCTCTGCATCTGAAAATCTCAGAGGTGATCACAAACGCCGGGGGGATCTGCTTTCCGTCCGTCATCAGGGTGGCAAGATTAAAGCCTTTATTGCCCAGGTGAATAAGATCGTTGGTATATGGATTCAGATTATTGAGAAGAGACAGAGCCCTGTCCGGGTTATAGGTCATCAACAGATCCAGTTTCCGCTCATCAAGAAGATCCTTCTGGCTCTCAAGAGTTTGCAGAATCCGAAGGATAAAATTATCAAGATGCTGCAGGCCGAAGGTGGATGATATCACCTCCCTGAAAAACATCTCAGATAATTTTTCCACCGTGCTGGAAACATCCTCCTCATCATATTGACCTTGATATTTCGGCAGCAGAGTCTCCAGACCTATCTGCGGGATTATTATTGAAAGATTATTCTGATGGATATTTGTATACGAAGCATAGATGATATCTTTGACTCCCTCCGACATCCCCCTGAAAATATCGAGATACTGAGTATAGGAGAACCTCGGTACCTTCAGTGAATTCTGCAGCAGAGCAAGAGAAGTGAACAGACGGCGGGAGTTGATGCCGTCAACTGCCAGGGCCTTCATGTATATTTTAATACAGCGTACTATATTGTAGAACGTTGCCTGGGTAATTATCGCTAAATTGACCGTCTCAGGAAGCCTTTCCAGGTAGATATTGGCGAGATTTTCCAAACGGAAGGTGAGGCCGAGTGCATCAAATTTTTTCTCTTTATAGCGACCATAGACAGAAGGGATATCTACAGCTATATGCCGTTTATAGTAAATATCTTCACGAGCCTCAAACTGCTCCTTCGAGAGAATTATCTCTTTCAGCCTTGCCAGTGTATCCAGCAGCGTCTCCAGGCATTGATGGGTATCAGCATATTCAAGTCCCTCAAGGAGTTGGCCAACCTCCGGAAATCCATCACTGACCGCCCTGTTCAGTTCTGAACGAAGCTGCTGGAAACCGAGATTATATTTTTTATGCAGCAGTTTATACATCTGCACAAGAAGCTCAAAGCGTCTTACTTCGTTACTGTCCAGATCTTCCTGACGTTTCAGGAAATCTGCGATTACCCCCTGGTCTTTCAGCAGGATGTCCTGCACCTTTTCAATTGCCATCTCACGCCAGAACCGTTCACTCAGAACGTACTGACTATCTACAAACTTTCCTTCCGTTTTCACCTGACAATAGACCTCTTCAGGCAAATATGGTGATAAAACCACCTTGTCCTTTGATTTCCAAAACAGGAAAATGGCCTGGATAAAATCCACTATCAGGTTTGAGCTCTCCACATGCCCCTGTTTCCTTAAGAAATGAATCAGTACATCTTTACGTTTATGCAGCTCATCCAGTTCCGTGGAAACATCCCGAAGCTCCCCCTCCGAGCCAATCTCATTGAAAAATACAGGCATCAATTTGGTAAACTGTTTGGAAAGGTTATAGATAGGTTCAATGGGATGATTGAGCAGTTCAGTAATATCCCGTTGAAAAAGATCCGTATCTTTTACACAGGTACCGGTAAGCTTGAGGTTAATGATCAGAGCAGAGAACAGGGTCGAGCACCATTTAGGCTCACGCATGATGAGGTGCAGCCATACCCTTATATTTGCCAGATGCGCTGGATTTGACAGAGGCTGCCAATTTTCATCAACCCCGACAACACTTGCATGCTGAAAGCCGAATCGTACAACCTCCCAGAGAAAAGCTTCCACCATTCGGCTGTTTCCCCGGTCAAAGACTTCACCACCAAGAACCTGGATACACTGAAGGGAGGTGTGGGGATATTTCCGCACATTCACCTTGAGTAATTTGAAGGTGGTGAGAAGGAATTCCTCTATCTCTTCAAAACTCTGCTGCCTGATCAATTGCACCAGACTGCGGTTTATCTCCCGCAGGGTCTCCTCATGGATAAGATACAACCCTTTTGTATCCATGATCTTAAAGAGGAAGAGCAGCTTTCTGTTTTCATCGAAGAAATGAGCACTATCGTGTTGCTCAAGCAGCTGTAATTCTTTTTCCGCGATTTCGAGCTTGCCCGGCATTGCCCTGTAATATTTTACAATATCTACATGGGCGGGGAGTTCAAGCATCACATTGAGATCAGCCAGACTATCCCCGTCAACCTCAAGAAGATCAAGCACTGCAAGATGTTCTTTCATGGTGTCGTGGGATATCGGCATGAAAAGCAATGACAAGCGGGAATTGCTTTCTAAAATGCCACATCGCTCAAGGAACCAGTCCAGGGGATTCTCTTCCTTAAGCCAGTATTTATAACATCGCCTGAGAATAGTCCGCACCAGTTCTGCCAGAGGCAGGAAATCATAGCTGTTCTGATCATTTCCGGCAGTTGCCACCAGTCGTTTTGCAATTCTCACAACAGGATGCTGGCCGTGAACAATATGCATCATCACCGGGCCGTCCTCAGAATCAAAAGCAGCCAGTCTGAGAAATACTTTATTTAACTCCGGACCAAGCTGCTGCAAACGCTCCGCACTAGAGGCAGCTATCACTTTATCCAGCCAGACCAACATCCCGCCAATTGCCTGGGCCATCAAGGCGGTGTCTCTTTGAGTATCTTCGATGGCCTCAAAAAACAGGCCGGAGAATAACCCTAGAGCCTCCGGCCCCTTTTCATGTGCCATATAATGACTGAAATTTTTCAGAACAAAACTACGCAGTTGCGGCAGGATAATCCTCCAGTTCCTGAATGGATGACACACTTCATAGAGCAGCTTTTCCAGAGTTGAATGCAGCCCCTTATATTTTTCGACCACCTCAAGCAGGACGAGCAGTTCCTGATCGATGACTACATTTCCGGCTGTCTCCAGCAGATTTGCATCTAACGCATCTGATTCTATCCTCTCCACTACATGTCTCTTTTCCATGTTCATATCAACTTATGATGCTGTGGTAACAGCTCAAATCCTTCTAATTCCATCATTATTCAGGTAGATAGGCTGTTAGTCTTTTAGGCTG
>DEIL01000320.1:0-1559 GCA_002352445.1 Desulfobulbaceae bacterium UBA2775 | reverse complement strand
GAATCCCGGTCACATTACTTTCATAACAGCGAAGCGGTGTCATCGTTGTGAAATTCATTTCATGGGGGTTAGTCTTTTCGGCTGAAGGCTTTTAGGAAAAGCAAATTATTCATTTCCCCTAAAGTGAGCGACACCCACAACCCAAAAGGTACATTATCTCACCACAGAGTTCACAGAGAGCACAGAGAAAAAGAATTTCTTTTTCTCTCCTCTGCGGTCTCTGTGAACTCTGTGGTTTAAGCTGTTCTTGTTTTTTATGACAGAAGTTCAGGAGTAAGGCACTAATAACCTATTAGTGCCTAAACAGCTAATCAACCTGGTATTATAGTGGTTTATTTGCATCCATATGCAGGATCAGATCAAGCATCCTGTTAGAATAGCCCCACTCATTGTCATACCAACTCATCACCTTGACGCTGGTCCCTATTACCTTAGTGGATTGAGCATCAATAATTGATGAATGGCCGTTCCCTTGAAAATCAATGGAAACAAGCGGTAATTCTGTATAGCCAAGATACCTGTTGGCGCTCTCTTTCAACGCCTGATTGACCTCTTCCACGGTAGTCTCTTTTTCTACCTCCATTACAGCATCCACAAGAGACACGGTGGGGGTAGGGACACGAACTGCCAATCCGTCAAACTTGCCTTTAAGCTCCGGTATAACGAGAGAGACTGCCGCTGCAGCGCCTGTTTTTGTCGGTATCATGGAAAGTGCTGCGGCTCTTGCCCGACGTGGATCGGAATGAGGGAAATCGAGTAACCGCTGATCCCCTGTATATGCATGTATGGTGGTCATCAACCCCCGCTTGATACCAAACCTGTCCAGTATCACCTTTGCAAAGGGAGCCAGACAATTGGTGGTGCAGGAGGCATTTGAAACAACGTGATGCACAGTAGCATCATATTCATCCTCATTCACACCCATGACAAAAGTCTTCACATTTCCCTTTGCAGGCGCCGATATAACAACCTTAGTCGCCCCTGCATCAATATGGGCCTGTGCCGATTCTCCGTCACGAAATATGCCGGTACACTCAGCCACATACTCAACACCAAAATCCCCCCATGGAATATCAGCCGGGTTGCGATGGCTGGATACTGCTATCTTCCTGCCATCAACAGTGATGCCATCTTCACTGCTCTCAACCTCTTTATCATACACACCCATTACCGAATCATATTTCAAAAGGTGACCAAGCATACTGTTATCCGTCAAATCATTGATTGCCACCACTTCAATCTCAGAAAATGCCGGGTCTTTGCTGATTGCTCTGAAAATGTTCCTGCCGATACGACCAAAACCATTAATTCCAATTTTCACTGTCATAGTATCTCTCCAATTGTATTTCCGGACAGGATCCTACCGTCTGCCCTTCAGATTTCAACATCTAATTTCTCCTGTAGCAACCTATGTAATGTATTCGTAAAACCTGCTATGTCAAGGATGGACGTCTATTAGTACCTTTCTCCTGAAAGTCTGTAATAAAAAACAAGAAACTGAGGTGTGTAGACGTCCAGAGCTTCAACCACAGAGAAGAGAAAAATAAATGCTTTTTCTC
>DEIL01000236.1 GCA_002352445.1 Desulfobulbaceae bacterium UBA2775 | reverse complement strand
AAATTACGATTTTCACACTTCAAGTTATGATAACATACCCTCTATTAAATGAATAGTAAGCAACAGTGATGGCGTCGTAAAAAGTCCTACCCGAAGTCTCGCAGGCTCGCTTACCTGTATATTGAACTTCTCGAAGTCTACGTTTATCGGACTTAGCCATCTGAAACTTCCGATAAGCGTAGACTTCGAGTGACCTTTTTACGAGTTTATCATTTTTTAACTGCTTTCTTTTCAGCCTTGATCACCAGCGGTTCACTAAGTTCATCCACACTCTTGTCAACAGTTGCCACTTTTTTGCCATAAGACGGCAAGAGAAGGGACTGTCCAGCCCAGACGCCAAGAAGAAACATCCATAAAAAAAGACAGAACGAAACAACCCCAATGCCGACAACAGCACTTCTGGTTAATTCAAATTTCAGTTTTTTTACCGGTTTCCGTTTTTTGACGGCCATGTAAATTACTTTTGTAACTATTCAGGTAAGCGAGGTACAAGCCTCCGAATTGGACTAAGATGATGTGCTAATGAACAATTACATACTTTTTACATTTTTTCAGGAGCAGTAAGGCCTATAATATCAAGCCCGTTTTTCACAACAATTCGAAGTGACTCAACCAGCAGGAGACGGGCCTGGGTAAGAGCCACATTATCAGTTAATACCTTGTGCTTGTTATAGTAGCTGTGGAATTGACTTGCCAGTTCGATGAGATAAAAAATTGTTTTATGAGGTGCCAGTTCCAGGGCTGCATTCTCAATCATTGTTGGAAATGTAGACATAGTCTTCAACAGGCCGAGTTCTTCGGGTTCTCCCAAAAGGGAAATATCGATAGTATCAAATAATTCTCTCTCAATACCTCTTTCAGCTGCCTGCCTGAGAATAGAGCAGAGCCTGGCATGCCCATACTGCACATAGTAGACGGGGTTTTCCTGACTCTGCCTGGTGGCAAGATCAAGATCAAACTCCATCTGACTGTCCGCTTTACGCATCATGAAAAAGAAACGGACAGCATCAACACCAACCACATCCATAAGTTCATCCACAGTAACAAAGTTGGCCTTTCGGGTGGACATTTTCACCTGTTTCCCATCCCGGGTAAGCGTGACAAATTGGTGAAGTACTACTGTAACTTTTGCAGGATCGTATCCCAGTGCCTCGACACCTGCCATAACATCGGGAACCGTGGCGATATGATCGGAGCCGAAGATATCAATAAGCCAGTCAAAGTTACGCCTGAATTTCTCTCGGTGATAGGCAATATCGGGTAAACGATACGTCGGTTCCCCACTGCTTTTAATAATTACCCTGTCCTGGTCGTGACCGAATGCGGTAGTTTTGAACCACACCGCATTATCTTTTTCATAAACATAGCCCTTTTCTCTCAATTGAGAAACCACATCATCAATATGACCGTCTTCATAGAGGGATCGCTCATTATAATAGTTGTCAAAGACAATCCCCATACGTTTAAGAGTTGCGGAAATATCCTGAAAGATAAACTTTTCAGCCTGCGCCTTAAATACGGTTACATCGCTATGATCCTTTAAAGAATCACCTTTCTCGTCAACCAGAGACTGACTAATCTCAACTATATACTCCCCCTGATATCCATCTTCAGGGAATTCACTCTTTTCACCAAGCAGTTCCAGGTATCTGGCCCGGGTAGACTCACCGAGAACACGCATTTGTCTGCCGGCATCGTTGTAGTAGTACTCCCGGTAAACGTCATGCCCTGTCGTTTCCAATAACCGGGCAATGGAATCTCCAAGAATCGCCTGACGGCCGTGCCCGATACTGAGCGGTCCTGTTGGATTGGCACTGACAAATTCAACCATCACCTTGCGGCCACTGCCAATCTCACTTTTTCCATAACGGCTCCCTTTTGCCATTATAGTCGGTATCAGACCACGCCAGACATCACTGTTGATAAAAAAATTAACAAATCCCGGACCCGCGATCTCCACCCGGTCAAATAGTTCAGTATCCGAGGTGAGTTTTTCAGCTATCCTGGCAGCGATTATTCTCGGATTCTGTTTTTCCACACCTGCCAACACCAGAGCAATGTTAGAGGAATAATCGCCCTGTCCTTCATGTTTGGGCAATTCAACGGTATACTTCTCTCTCCCGGCACCCGACCATAACCCTTCAGATACGCCCTGTAAAAAACAACTGTCCAGAACTGATTTGACCTGTAAACGAATCATTCCAACCTACTCTCTGTACACTCTCTTATTATTATTTCCCAAAAGACAAAGAACTTCGTAGCTGATACTGCCTATCTTCCCAGCTATCTCGTCAGCTGTAATGGTTTCCGCACCCTGTACTCCAAGAAAAACCGCCTCATCACCAACTGTAACATCACCGATATCAGTAACATCCACCATGCACAGGTTCATGCATATTCTACCCCTTATCGGTGCCCGTTGCCCCCGAATCAACACTTCTCCGTTATTGGAGAGGCTGCGGCAATAGCCATCTTCATAGCCGACCGGCAATACTGCAATTCGTGTTATGCGGTGAGTTGTATAGGTGAGACCATAACTGATACCAGTACCTTTCGGAACTGTTTTCACCTGCAGCACCTTACTGCCAAACGACATTGCAGGAACCAATCCCTCTGCCGACTGAATGTCAAAATGCTCTACTCCTGCAGGATGATAACCGTAGAGTGCTACGCCGACACGCACCATATCACAGTGAGTGTTGGGGAAATTAAGCACTGCTCCGGAATTGGCAATATGGCATACCCCTTTAATTCTGTTTTTCAGCTCATTGCATACCCTGGAAAAAGCAGTAAAACATTTTTCCGTACTTCCTGATACAGGGTTATCAGAATCCGGGAAATGACTCATTACTCCGGCTATTGAAATCCCCTGCAGTCCCTCTACAATGTCTACAAAATCGACCAGATCCTCCGGCATTACTCCCAATCTACCCATTCCTGTGTCCACCTTTATATGGACATCTATCCGCACACCTGCCTGAAGCGCTTTGTCTGAAAGAGAGCGTGCTGAACTATAATTATAAATTACCGGAGTTAAATCATGCTCAAAAAAAGAATCCACCTCATCGTCTTCAAACCCTAGCATCACAAATATCCGGCCCTTAAGCCCGGCTTTTCGCAGCCTGACTGCTTCACATAGCTCAGCAACACCGAAGAGATCACAGCCAACACCCGCAAATGTCTTTGCTGCCTGGATCATATCATGGCCATAGCCATCAGCCTTGACCATGGCCATAACCTTTACCCCGGGAGCAACTTTACTCTTTATATAGTTGTAATTGTGCTGAAGTGCTGCAGAACTGATTGTAACACAATTGTATGAATTATCTTCCATGACCGCCATTGAATGATTTCTTTCTCACTATCCACGTTTTCCAGGCAAGCCTGCTGGAAAACAACAAAGCCCAGCCTATGGTGAAATATATAAAACAAAGTAAGCTCAAAGGCAGGGAAGAATTTCGCAAAAAAATTCCCATGCCCATCATGAACACTACCAAAAACCAGGTTTTAATAGAATAGACAGCTCCCAGACAGGTTCCATCCTTAAAAGTCAATATGCGTCCAATACTTTTACGGGCAGATCGGTCAAGAATAAAATATGACTTCAGGGTACCGGCAATAAGAGCTGTAATAATTATCGCCACCTGATATTCTGTCACCTGAACAATACGATATGATCCTTTTGTCAGTAGCAGGACACCAATACCAGTCCAGAGTATAGCAGCAAGCAGGAGATGTGTTCGTCTGCTTACTCCCGGCTTAAAACGCGATAAACTTTTCTGCATTTTCAAGGCTTAGATTCTAACCCGAATAAATCGGAATTTTAGAATGCTTGGATAAGTGCCATGGAAGTATATTCAACCATATAGTTTAAAATGACCTTCCCAAATTTCTTGTTTTTTACTATAGAAATTCAGGAATTAGGCACTAATATCGGGATTAGTGTCAAAACTCACACCTGAGAATAAGAATTCTATGAAAAGTGTTAAAGCTGGAGTTATTGGAGTTGGATATCTTGGCAGGTTTCATGCCCAGAAATACGCTGATCTGGATTCTGTTGAGCTCGTTGGGGTTGCAGACACGGATTCTTCGAAAAGTGAAAATGTAGCAGAAGAATGTAACTGTGGTGCCTTCACTGATTATAAAGAACTGCTGCCCCTGGTTGACGCTGTGTCTATAGCTGTACCGACGATTTACCACTTTGAAGTCGCCAGTAACTGCATAGCAGCTGGTAT